>NZ_JZWY01000720.1:0-12971 GCF_000966955.1 Streptomyces sp. NRRL S-495 | reverse complement strand
GTCGTGGACTTTCCCAGTACGCTCCGCGAGCGCCGCACCGGCCGCCGTCTCAGTCAGCTCGAGCTCGCCGGCCGGGCGGGCACCACCCAGCGCCACCTCAGCTTCATGGAGTCGGGCCGGTCGGCGCCCGGGCGCGGCATGGTCGTCCGGCTCGCCGAGTCGCTCGACCTGTCGCTGCGCGAGCGCAACGAGCTGCTGCTGTCGGCCGGTTACGCCCCCGTGTACGCGGAGTGCCCGCTGGACGGGCCCGAGCTGGCGCCCGTCCGGTCCGCGCTCGGCCACATCCTGGAGGGCCATCTCCCCTATCCCGCCGTGGTGGTGGACGGCCGGGGCGGCATCGTCGCGGCCAACGCCGCGCTCGGACTGCTGACCGAGGGGGTCGCGCCGGAGCTGCTCGGCCGGGGCGCGAACGCCTACCGGCTCGCCCTGCACCCGGCCGGGCTCGCCCCGAGGATCGTCAACTTCGCGGCGTGGTCCCGGCACGTCCTGGCGGCGACCTCCCACCTGGCCGAACTGCACGACGAACTGGCGGGCTATGTGCCGCCGTTGGACGAGTCCCCGGCCGCCCGGGACCCGCTGGGCTTCGCCGTCCCGCTGCATCTGCGCAGCCCGTTCGGCGAGTTGCACCTGATGACCACGGTGACCACCTTCGCCACCGCCGTCGACGTCACGCTCGCCGAACTGCGGCTGGAGGCCTTCCTGCCGGTCGACGAGCCGACGGCCGCCGCGCTGCGCGCCTACGCGGAGCAGGAGCCGGGGGATCAGAGCCCGGGGAACTGGTAGTCGGTCGCGATCCGGTCGTCCCCGTCCAGCACCAGCAGCTCCACCCCGCCGCCGAGCACCTCGTCCTCGCCCGGGCGCACCATCACCCAGGTGAGCTTGACGGCGTCGCCGACCCGGATCGCCTCGCCCTGCTCACGGAAGGCGTAGCCGCCGCCGGCCACGAACTCCTCGTGCGCCCGGGCCACCCGCCGCTCCAGCGCGTCATGGCCGCGAGCCTCCAACACGGTTTCCGCGAAGCCGAGTTCGGCCGCTCGCTCGCGCATGTCCTCGGGCGGCTGGAGCAGATGGACGCCGTCCGCCGCCCACAGCTCCTCGACCGCCCGGCGCCGCCGCTCCGGGTCGGGCTCGTTCCAGAGTGCGACATAGCGGTCGGCGATCCGCTGTGCGGTGCCGGTGGTGCCGGTGGTGCCGGTGGTGCTGGTAGTGCCAGTAGTGCTGGTGCTCATCTGCGGCTGGTCCCCTCGTGATGGTCGGTCGTCCCGCTCGTCGTCCATCCTGCGCGGGCCCGTCATGGTCGACAATTCCCGGCGGGGAATGCCGACGGCCCGCCCCGGGACCCGTCCACCGGCGGGGGAGGAGCCCCGCCGAGTGGTGGATTGCGAACCGCCGGGCCCCCGCCGAACGGGGGTGGTCGGACTCTGGACGTGCACCAACCACCCTTGGTGATAAGGCCCCTGAGGCATGATCGGGGTGCTGTTCACCAATCGGACATGTCTTCGACAACCTGATTTCTCGTCAGTAACATGACGATCCGCGCGGCCGTGCGGGCCGCGCTCCCCCTTGCCACCACCCACCCTCGTTCCCGGGCGGGCGCGCACCGTCCGTGCGCCGCCGCCCGTGCGGAACTCGCCGCTGAAAGAGCCCCGGTGAAGAGTCCTCTCGTCCCGGCCGTCCGGCCTGCCCTCGCCTCCCTGCTCCTGCTCGGCGTCGCCGCCTGCGGGCCCGCCTCCGGCGACGGGCGGGCCGCGTCGGTCGCCGTCGACGTCCCGTCCGCCGTTCCCGTCGCCGCCACCGGCACGGCGAACCCGGCGGCCCCCGCGTCCGGCGGATCCCCGACCGCGCACGCCTCGGCGGCCACCGCCGCCCGCCCCGCCGGCAAGGCGGCCGCTCCGGCCCCCGGCGGATCCTCCGCCGCCGCGCCCCCGGCCTCCTCGGCCCCGGCCGCTGCCGCCGTCGCGCCGCCGACGGGCCCCGCCCCGCAGCTGCTGCCGGTCGCTGCCGCGCAGCCCGGCGCGCAGACCGTGGCCGTCGGCACCCCGTCCGCCGACGGCTCCGCCGCCACCCCGGCGGCGGCCACCGACCTGCGGCTCACCGCCTACGACCCGGCCGCCGGCACCGCCGTCCTGTCCGCGCCCGCCGCGTCCACGGCGCCCTCGGCCCCCGCGTCCTCGGCTCCCGCCGCCGCCACGTCCTCGCCCTCCGCCGTCCCGGCGCTCACCCAGGCCGTCCAGCCCGGGCGCTTGCTCGCCAGCCCGCCCACCGACGCCGCCCCGCAGGGCGCGCTCCTCGCCGTCACCGCCGTCCACCCGGGCGCCGGCAACACCCTCAGCCTCGCCACCCGCCCGGCCACCCTGCCCGAACTGCTCGGCGCCGCCGAGGCCGACGGCACGGTCCCCGTCGACCCCAAGGCGATCAAGGTCACCCCGCTGGTCAAGGACGTCACGGCCACCGTCGGCCGGGAGAACGGCACCACCAAGGCGGAGGCCTCCGGCACCCTGGAGGTCGACGCCAAGGCCCCGATCCCGCTGCCGGGCGGCGCCACCGCCGAGGCCACCGGCGAACTCGCCCTCCACCCGTCGGTCCGCTTCGCCTACCACGGCGCCGGCGTCGGCACCCCGCGCACCGCCTCCATCGGCTTCGACCTCGGCGCCCGCGCCCACTGGAAGGTCACCGGCGACTTCGCCCGCGCCACCGCCGCGCCGGTCCGCGTCCCCTTCGCCAAGCTCCAGGCCAGCCCGGTGCTGACCGTCGCCGGGCTGCCGGTCGTCGTCAACCTCGCCCTCACCTGCTACCTGGAGGTCGGCGCCGACGGCCAGGTCCACGTCGAGGCCGAGCAGGAGGCCACCGGCACCTGGGCCGTCCGCGCCGACTGGACCGGCGGCGGCCGCGGCTGGACCTCCGCCGCCGACGCCCCCGACACCAAGGTCTCCCCGGTCCACGTCCGCCTCGACGGCAAGGCTTCCGTCCGCGCCACCCTCGGCACCGAGGTCAGCGTCGGCCTCTACGACGCGGTCGGCGTCGAGGCCACCGTCGCCCCCTACCTCCAGGCCAAGGCCGACGGCTCCCTCGCCGTGGACGTCCCCGGCGGCACGCCCCGGCTCCAGGGCAGCTGGGCCCTCGTCGGCGGCATCGACCTCAACGGCGCACTGCTCGCCCACCTCAAGATCTTCGGCACCCCGCTGATCGAGGGCAGGCTCCCCCTCCCGTCCTTCCACCGCGAATGGCCCCTCCTCACCGGCACCCTGCCCAGCCCCACCCCGAAGGGCTGACCCGGCTCCCGCCGACCGAACGCCCCTCTGCCGCAACCTTCGGTGCGGCAGAGGGGCGTTCGGCGTGCGGGGATCCATGGACCTACCGCACAGGAAGTCGGCCGGTCCGACCTCCTGTGCGCGGCGCCGCCACCTCTGGTGGGCGCCCGCCGCCGGACGCGTTGTCAGTGGCCCGTGCCAGGATCCGGTTCATGCTGGAGATCACGGTGCGGACGGAAGACGACCGGAACCACCCCCGGCCGGAGGTCGAGGCGTTGGCCGGGCTGGTGCGGCGGATCGGGGGCAGGCGGGACCGCTTCCTGGTGGTCGAGCGGATACCCGACGAGCCCGACGTCTACGTGCAGGTGTGGCACGAGCGCGGGGGCGAGTACTCCTTCGAGTACCGGGACGGCGGCGCCGACCGGCACTTCCAGGTGAAGCTCGACGACCCGGAACCGGTGATCGCCGCCATGGCCGCCTGGGCCCGCCGCGAGCCGGGGTGGGGCGAGGAGTTCGCCTGGGAGGCGTTGGAGTTGGGGTAGCGGCGGCTCAGCTCATGGACCAGACGGTCGGGTCGTGCGGGACGGGAGGGGAGAGCACCGGCGGGAGGGGAGCGACCGGGAGGGCGGCCGATGCGCCGGCCGTCCGGGTCACCACTTCCTCGGTGACGCTCGGCGTCGTGCCGGGGGTCACCGGTCCGGAGCGGACGTGTGTGCTCGCCTCGTCCAGCAGGTCGATCGCGGCACCAGGCAGGGCGTGGCCGGGCAGGTAGCCGTGCGCGAGTCGGGCGGCCGCGGCGAGGGCCTCGTCGGTGATCACGACCTCGTGGTGGTCGACCAGCCGCTGCCGGGCGCTGCGCAGGATCTCCAGGACGTCCTCCGGCGCCGGTTCGGCCACCGGCACCGGCTGGATCCGCCGGTCCAGGCCCGAGTCCCGCTCCCACCGCCGGTGGTCGGCGGACCCGGCGGCCGCGACGATCGAGACGCCGGGCACGTCGAACACCGGCCGGAAGAAGGCCAGCGCCTCGGCCTGACCCTCGCGGGTGCGGACGACGGAGAGGGCGTTGTCGAGGAAGAGGATGAGGTCCGAGGACCGGAGGATGTCCTGCACCAGTTCGGCCATCACCTCGGTGAAGCGCCCGTGGTGCCGGGGGTCGGTGAACAGCGCGGTGATGTCGAGACGGAGCACGGCCCGGCCCTGGAACCGTTCGGGCACCTCCCCACGGACGACGGCCTGCGCCAGCCCGGCCGCGACGCTGGTCTTCCCCACCCCGGGATCGCCCACCAGCAGTGCGACGTTGCGGGCCCGCCGGCTGAGCACCTGGAGGACACGGTCGATGTCCGGTTGCCGGCCGACGATGCCTTCCACCGGATTGGAGACTTCGGCATTGAGGCTCCGGCCGAGCGAGGCGAGCGTTGCCGGAGGCTTCTGGGTCGCTGGCGAAGCCAGGATTTCGAGGACCTGCCGACGGGCCTGGACGATCTCGATGCCGGCGGACGAGAGCGCCCGCGCGGCGATACCGCCTTCTCCACGGAGGAGGCCCAGCAGGATGTGTTCGGTACCGATGTAGTCATGGCTGAGGGCCATGGCTTCGGCGTTCGACAGCTCCAGCACTGTTCTGGCCAACAGGCTCAGCGGACGGCTGCCCGGATCGCTGGCATCACCGCGACCGAGCCGGCGATCGATCTCCCGGTGGAGGAGCGCGGGCGGCGCACCGAGCTTGCGCAGTGCCGTGACGGCGACCCCGTTGCCCTGGTGGAGGAGGCTCAGCAGCAGGTGCGCGGTCCCCACTTCGGAGTGGTCGAGCCGTTGCGCTTCGTCCTCCGCCCCCTCAACGACGTGCCGTGCGCGGTCGGTGTACCGCTCAAACTCCATGCTGTGCACCCCTCTCCAGCACCGCCAGCTCCCTCCGCGCCCGTACCGTGTGCGGGTGCTGCGTCCCCAGCACCCGGTCCCGTTCCGCGACGAGTTGCCGCAGCAGCGCCGTCGCCTCCTCCTCGGCGCCCGTCAGCGCCAGGTTGCGGGCCAGTATGTGCCGGGTCCGCAGGGTGTCCTCGTGTTCGCTGCCGAGGAGGCGGCTGCGGTCGGCGAGGAGGACCCGGAGGACGGCGATGGCCTCCGTTCGGTGGCCGGCCTCGCCGAGGTTGACGGCGAGGAACTGGCGGGTGTGCAGGGTCTCCGGGTGGTCCTTGCCGAGCAGGCGGGCGTGGGCGGTGGGGAGGGGCCGCAGCAGGCGGGCGGCTTCGGCCGGGTCGCCGGCGCCGCCGACGCAGTGGGCGTGGGCGCGGCGGCAGCGCAGGGTGTCCTCGTGTTCGGCGCCGAGGAGGCGGGTCTGTTCGTCCAGGACCTCCCGCAGGGACGCGGCGGCGCCGGCCCAGTCGCCCTCCAGGGCCTGCTGTTCGGCGGCCACCTGTCGCTCGCGCAGTGCGGGGGCGACGGAGGCGGCGTGGATCCGGTTGTGGCCGAGGGCGATCAGGTTGGCGTTGTCGGTGGTGCTGTTGAGGGGGACGGGCAGGCCCTCGGCGACCATCAGGCTGACGAGGCGCTGGTAGAGGTCGTCGATGGTGAGGTACTCCGGGCCGCCGGCGATGCCCTCGCGCAGCAGTCGGATGAGCCGTCCGGAGAAGGCGGTGTGGTCCTCGCCGGGCGGGGAGAGGGAGACCTGGTCGCGCTGGGCGGAGGTCAGCACGTAGGTGCCGGAGACTTCCAGTTGGTTGATGGTGCTGGGGCCGCCGGCCATGGTGCCGGTGACGGCGCGGCCGGAGAAGCAGCAGTCCAGGACGATGATCTTGGTGGTGGCGCGGCTGTTGAGCACGGTGCCGCGCAGTTTGTCGTACTCGATCGAGGTGAAGTCCGGGTCCCCGTACTCGCTGTCGGGCAGCGCGAGGTAGAGGTCGTGCCGGCGGCCGCCGACCAGTCCGTGGCCGGTGAAGTAGACCAGCAGCAGGTCCTCGGCGGCCCGAGCGGCCTCGCGCAGCCGCCGGCCGACCCGGCCGAGGTCGGCGTCGTCGAGCAGGACGGTGCAGTGCTCCTCCGGGACGACCCCGTGGTCCGGGTCGGTGAACAGGGCCGCCAGGTCGGTCACGGTGCGCCGGACCGCCGGGAGGTCCGGCAGGTCAGGGTCCGTGTACGTGCTCGCGCCGACCAGCACGATCCGGGACCGCCGGGGGTCCGGGAGGCGCACCTCAGCCCTGCTCGGGACCGGACGGGGCCGGGCCCTCCGGCTCCTGGCTCTCCAGCGCGGTGCGCAGGATCGCCTCCAGGTCCCCGGCGCGCACCCGCTTGGCGTCGATCTCCACCGTCCCGCCGTCGGTCCGGCGGATCTTCACCCGGACGTCGCTGCGCCGGGGCTGGGCGAACCAGGTGCGCAGCGAGGAGGCGAGTACCTGGAGCGCGCCGCCGGCGCCGAGGGCGACGGTGACGGTGTCCAGTACCGATCCCATCTCCCCGGGGCCGGGCGGACGACCGGTCAGGGTGACCCTGGTCAGGCCCGGTTCGCCCCGGAGCCAGTCGGTCAGCGACTCGGCCTCCGCGACGGTCCCCGGTCCGGTCTCCCCGCCGGCCACGGAAATGTGCACGTCCACAGGTGCCCCCCACAAGGCTGGTTCTGGACGGAGTCGAGAGCGGTCAGTCTACTGATCCGGCCGACAGTTGCGGGAGGTTCGGATCATTGCTCGGGATCAGTCATCGGGACCAGTCATCGGGACCAGTCATCAGGATCACTCGTCAGGATCACTCGCCCGGGACGAGCAGCCGCAGCGCCCCCGGCACGACGGTGACCTCGACCGGCAGCGCTGCCATGAACTCGCCGTCCGCGTAGGCGGTGATGCCGGGGGAGTCGAGCCGCAGCGAGGTGGTGCGGTGGGTGGTGACCTCGGGCCGCGCGGTGTGGGTGCCCTTGAGCAGGGTGGGGAAGAAGCGGGCGATCCGCCGCCGGGGCATGGCGTCGACGAGGGTGACGTCGAACAGGCCGTCGGCGGGGTCGGCCTCGGGGCAGATGAGCATCCCGCCGCCGTAGCTGCTGGTGTTGCCGACGGCGGCGAGGGTGAGGTCGCGCTCGATCCGGGTGCCGTCGGCGAGGGTGATCCGGAAGGGCAGCGGGCGGAGGTTGGCGAACTCCACGGCGATCGCGAGGTTGTAGCGCATCCGGCCGCGCGGCCAGCGCAGGCGGTTGGTGCGGTCGCTGACCAGGGAGTCGAAGCCGCTGGCGAGGACGGAGCCGAACCAGCGGGTGGAGCCGTCGGCGGCGGTGACCCGGCCGAGGTCGACGGTGCGGGTGCGGCCGGCGGCGACGGTGTCGGCGGCGGCCTCGGGGGTGTCCCGGGGCAGGCCGTGGGCGCGGGCGTGGTCGTTGCCGGTGCCGGCGGGTATCACGCCGAGCGGGGTGGCGGTGCCGGCCACGGCCTGGAGGGCGAGGTTGATCATGCCGTCGCCGCCGACGACGACCAGGGCGTCGCAGGACGGCGAGGCGACCGCCTCCCGGGCGAGCGCGAGCGACTCGGCGGCGGAGCCGCCCGCCCGCGGGTCCACGGTGATGCCGTGGGCGCGCAGGCGGGCGGTGGCGCGGTGGGCCGCCGGTTCGGCGTGGCCGGCCGCGGCCGCGGGGTTGGTGAGGAGAACGACGCGGGCGATGGTTCTCCGGTCGTTCACGGGATCAGCTTGCCCGGGTTGAGGATGCCTGCGGGGTCGATCTCGGCCTTGACGGCGCGCAGGATGCGCACACCGAGGTCGCCGATCTCGTCGGCCATCCAGGGGCGGTGGTCGGTGCCGACGGCGTGGTGGTGGGTGATGGTGCCGCCGGACCGGACGATGGCGTCGCAGGCGGCCCGCTTGGCGGCGCCCCACTGCTGCAGCGGCTCCTCGCCGAGGGCGGCGACCACGGTGAAGTAGAGCGAGGCGCCGGTCGGGTAGACGTGCGAGATGTGGCACAGCACGAGCGAGCCGGGCAGGGCCTCGGTCAGCGCGGTGGTGACGGCGAACCGCAGGGCGTGCAGGTCGCGCCAGCCCGCGGCGGTCTCCAGGGTCTCGCACAGTGCGCCCGCGTCGAGCAGCGAGTCGCGCAGGTACGGGGCGTTGAACCGGCCGTGCTCCCAGGCCCGGGCGGGGGCCTCGCCGAGCGAGGTACCGCCGGCGGCGAGCAGGGCGGCGCGGGTGAGCTGGTGGCGGGCGGCGACCTGCTCGGCGGTGCCCTCGAAGACGGTGACCGCGAGGCAGCCGCTGATGGCGGCCTCGCCGCCGATCTTCTCGGTCATGGCCAGGTTGATCATCGTCTCGGCCTCGTCGGAGAGCCGGATGACGGTCGGGCCGGTGCCCTGCTGCTCGACGGCGCGCAGCGCGGCGGCGCCGGTGGTGAAGTCGGGGAACGACCAGGCCTCGTACGCCTTGACGGCGGGCACGGGGTGGACGCGCACCCGGACGGCGGTGATCACGCCGAGGGCGCCCTCGGAGCCGAGGAACAGCTCGCGCAGGTCGGGGCCGGCGGCGGAGGCCGGGGCGCGGCCGAGGTCGAGCACACCGGTCGGGGTGACCACCCGCAGGCCGCGCACCATGTCGTCGAACCGTCCGTGGCCGGCCGAGTTCTGGCCGGAGGAGCGGGTGGCCGCGAAGCCACCGATGGTGGCGAAGCGGAAGCTCTGCGGGTAGTGGCCGAGCTCGAAGCCGCGCTCGGCGAGCAGGGCCTCGGCGGCCGGGCCGGTGAGGCCGGCGCCGAGGAGGGCCTCGCCGGAGGTCTCGTCGAGGTCGAGGAGCTGGTCGAGCCGGCGCAGGTCGAGCGAGACGACGGCGGCGAACGCCCCGCGCTCCGGGTCCAGTCCGCCGACCACGCTGGTGCCGCCGCCGAACGGGACGACCGCGATCCGGCGCTCGGTGCAGACGGCGAGCAGCGCGGTGATCTCGTCCTCGCTGCCGGGCAGCACGACGGCGTCGGGCGCGTCCTGCGGGTCGCGCGAGCGGCGGCGCAGCAGGTCGGGGGTGGACTTGCCGCCGGCCCGGGGGAGGCGGTCGGCGTCGGCGGTGCTGAGGTGGGCCTCGCCGACGACGGCGGCGAGGGCCGCGAGGTCGTCGGGGGTGAGGGCGGACGGCCGCAGGACGACCTCCGAGGCGTCTGGCCCGGGGGCGGCGTCGCCGGTGACGCCGAGGGCGGCGGCGAGCAGGCCCTTGATGTCGGCGGACAGCTCCTTGGCGAGGGCCGGGTCGCCCCAGGCGTCCCACTTCATCGGGGGGAGCGGCAGGGTGGCCGTACCGGTGAGGGTCGCCGGTGCCGCTTGCTTCTCGGGGGTCATGCGTTACAGTTTTACACATCATGTCAAGTAGTAACGAGCCTCACGAACCGGGCGCCGAGCCGAGTGTCGAGCCGAGTGCCGAGCGTGCCGCCGGGCCTGCCGCCGAGCGCGGTACGGAGCGTGCCGAGCGCGGCACCGATGACGCGATCCTCGACGCCGCCGCCGAACTGATCGTCCAACTCGGCGTCGGCCGCGCCCAGTTGGCCGAGATCGCGCGCCGCGCCGGGGTGAGCCGGCCGACCGTCTACCGGCGCTGGCCGGACGTCCGCGCCGTGATCGGCGCGCTGCTCACCCGGGAGATCGCGGCCACCCGGGACGCCGTCCGGCTCACCGGCACCGACCGGGCCGCGTTCGTCGACGGCGTGGTCGAGGTGGCCGTCCGGCTGCGGGACCACCCGGTGCTGGGCGCGCTGCTGCGCTCCGGCGACTCCGACACGCTCTTCGAGTACGTGGTCGACCGCCTCGGCGCCAGCCAGCGCGGACTGCTGGAGGCGCTGCGCTCGGGGATCGAGCAGGGGCAGCGGCACGGCTCGATCCGGGCCGGGGAACCGCTCGAACTGGCCGCGATGGTGCTGCTGATCGCCCAGTCCACCGTGCAGTCGCACCGCATGGTGGCCCCGGTGCTGTCCGAGGAGGCCTGGCGGCGGGAGCTCGCCCGGGCCCTCGACGGGTACCTCGCGCCCTAGCCCTGCCCGGTCGGCGACACCGGAACCGCTCCTGCCCGCGCACCGCCTGCCCGCTCCTGCCCGCGCACCGCCCGTAGACCGACCGCCTCGGAGGCGCAGATGACCACCACCGCCGGGCCCTTCGCCGGGACCGCCCGACTCACCGCCCGCCGCCGCGAGTTGGAGCTCTCCGCGCTCGCCGACCGCCCGTCGGTCGACCTGCTGGTGATCGGCGGCGGCGTCACCGGCGCGGGTGTCGCCCTGGACGCGGCCGCGCGCGGGCTGTGCGTGGCGCTGGTCGAGTCCCGCGACCTCGCCTTCGGGACCAGCCGGTGGAGTTCCAAGCTCGTCCACGGCGGTCTGCGCTACCTCGCCTCCGGCCGGATCGGGGTGGCCAGGGAGAGCGCCGTCGAGCGCGGCGTGCTGATGACCCGCACCGCCCCGCACCTGGTCCGGCCGCTGCCCCAACTCGTGCCGCTGCTGGACGGGTTGTTCCGCCCCGGCCAGGCCGCGCTGGTTCGGGCCGGCTTCCACGCGGGCGACGCGCTGCGGCTGAGCGCCGGCACCCCGGGCGGCCTGCTGCCCCGGGTCCGCCGGGTGGGCGCCGACCGCGCCCGGGCCCTGGTGCCGGGTCTGCGCAGCGCGGGCCTGTCCGGCGCGCTGGTCGCCCACGACGGCCAACTCGTCGACGACGCACGCCTGGTGGTGGCACTCGCCCGCACCGCGGCGCAGTACGGGGCGACCGTGCTCACCCGGGTGCGCGCCGAGGAGGTCACCGGGGCGGGCGCCCGGCTCGTCGACACCCTCACCGGGGCGTCGTTCACCCTGAACGCCCGCGCCGTCGTCAACGCCACCGGCGTCTGGGCGGGCGAGGTGGACCCCTCCATCCGGCTGCGGCCCAGCCGGGGCACCCACCTGGTCGTGGACGCGGCCGCGCTCGGCCGGCCGCTCGCCGCGCTGACCGTCCCGGTGCCCGGCTCCACCAGCCGGTTCGTCTTCGCGCTGCCGCAGCAGCTCGGCCGGGTGGCGATCGGCCTCACCGACGAGGACGCGCCCGGCCCGGTCCCCGACGAGCCGCAGCCCTCCGAGGCCGAGGTCGACTTCCTGCTCGACACCGTGAACGGCGCCCTGGAGACGGCGCTGACCAGGGACGATGTGCGCGGCGCCTACGCGGGACTGCGGCCGCTGATCGACACTGGCGACGGCGCCACCGCCGACATCTCCCGGCAGCACGCCGTCCTGGAGTCGCCGAACGGTGTGATCACCGTGGTCGGCGGCAAGCTCACCACCTACCGCCGGATGGCCGAGGACGCCGTGGACACCGCGGTCCGGCTGCGCGAGCTGTCCGCCCGCGCCTGCTGGACGGCCCGGCTGCCGCTGGTCGGCGCGCCCGGCCACCGGGACAGCCGCCCGGTGCCGGAGGGAGAGGTGGCGGCCTCGCTGCTGGCCCGGCACGGCGGGGCGGCCTGCGAGGTGCTGGCGGTCGGCGAGGAGCACCTCGGCGCCGGGTACGGGGCGCCGGTCGCCGAGGGGATCGACGTCAGCCGCGCCGAGATCGCGTACGCGCTCACCCACGAGGGCGCGCTGGACGTGGAGGACGTGCTGCACCGGCGCACCCGGATCGGCCTCGTCGCGGCGGACGCCGAGCGCGCCCGGGCGGCCGTCGAGGGCATCGCGGCGAAGGCTTCGGCCTGACCCCGCCCGCACCCGGGCTCAGTGCCCGGTGCGCTCCGCCATCGGCTGCACGTCCGCCCCGAACTCCAGGGTGCAGCTGAGCGGCCGCTCCGCCGTCCCGGTCCGCTCCAGCCGGACGGCCAGCGGCAGCGGGGGCTCCTCGGTCAGCTGCGCGGCGAGCGTCAGCGGGTACACCCCGTGCCCGTGGACCCGGTGGAAGGCCACCTCCTTGCCGTCCACCAGCACCTCGGTCTCGGTGATCCACCCGGACCGCACGTTCACCGTGACGGAGTGCCCGCCCCGGTCGAGGTGGAAGCTGTGCCGCTGGCGCATGGGAGACCTCCGGTGCTGCCCCCGAGCCACGGTCAGTGTACGTCGCGAGTCAGGTGAATTCCCCTCGCGGTGGGGCGATCGGCGTGAATGCCATGATCATCTCCTTCGTGCAGGAATCATGATGAAATAACGCTGCGTAGGCGATCTGTTACGTGATTGTCATCCTGGGTTGCGGTGGAGGCTTCGCTTGGGGTGAGAGGTTTTCCCAGGCCCCGAACGGGGCCGTCTGATGACCTGTCACTATGCGAGAGAGTCCTGATGACACCACGAGTCTCGGCCTCGCCCGGTTCCACCGGCGGGGCCTTTTCCATGCGCTGGATACGCCGAATATCAACGGCTCTGACGCTCGGTCTGCTGGTGCAGACCGGTGTCATGGCCGACGCCCTGGCGTCGCCCCAGGCGGACAGGAAGCCCGCTCCGCAGGCGCCGGCCACCCCGGCCGCGCCGACCACCGAGGCCCCTGACGAGGCGTCGGCGACGAGGCGTCGGCACTGCTGGCGGCCCGCCTGCAGGGCAAGCGGATCGAGGTCACCAAGGCCCGCACCGAGTTCACCACCCTGTGGGCGAACCCGGAGGGGACGCTGACCTCGGAGCGGTCGACCGGTCCGATCCGGATGAAGGTCGGCGAGGCGTGGGTCCCGGTCGACACCACCCTCGTCCAGACGCCGGACGGCAAGGTCGCACCGAAGGCGCACCCGGAGGGGCTGGTCTTCGAGGGCGGCGACGCCGGGGTGACGGTGGGCGACAGCCTCCCCGCCGCCGGCACG
>NZ_JZWY01000719.1:0-8653 GCF_000966955.1 Streptomyces sp. NRRL S-495 | reverse complement strand
CCCCGCCCCCCCCCCCCCCGCCGAGCACGCCTCCCGCGGCGTCGCACGCGCCGCGGCCCCGACCGAGGGCGAGCCGGCGGCCGAGCCCGGGCAGGAACCCACGCCGGACCCCAAGCAGGACCCGAAGCCCGAGTCCAAGCAGGACCCGAAGCCCGAGTCCAAGCCCGAGTCCAAGCCCGCCGAGCGCCCGCTGGTCAAGATCGGCTCCGAGGGCCATCAGGTCGAGTTCGGCTGGCTGGGCCGACTGCCCAAGCCCAAGCTGTCCGGCAACAAGGCCACGTACGTCGACGCCCGCCCCGGTGTGGACCTCCTCCTGGAGGCGACCCGGACCGGCTTCGAGCAGTACCTGATCGTCAAGGACCGCAGCGCGGTCTCCCAGGCCGGGACGCTCACGCTGCCGATCGACACCACCGGCTACCAGGTGGCCAGGCAGCCCGACGGCGCGATCCAATTGCTGGGCGCCGACGGCAACGTGGCCGTCAGGATCCCGGCGCCGGTCATGTGGGACGCCTCGGTGGACGAGCTTTCGGGCGAACACCTCAACCGCGCACCCGTCCTCATGGAGCTGCGCGGCAGCGGGGGGGACGCCGAGTTGGTGTTCACCCCGGACGCGGCCTTCCTGACCGACGCGAAGACGCAGTTCCCGGTGACGATCGACCCGGCGGTCAACGTCGAGGCGAACTTCGACACGTATGTGCACACCGGCGAGAACACCGACAACTCCTCCTCCCCGGAGTTGAAGCTGGGAACGTACAACGGCGGTGCCACCAAGGCCCGTTCGTTCATCCACTTCCCCGGTGGCGACTTCAACGGCAAGCAGATCCTGGACGCCAAGCTGTACCTGGCGAACTTCCACTCCTCCTCCTGCCTGCAGAAGCAGTGGGAGGTCTGGTCCGCCCAGTACGCCGACACGGGCAACCGCTGGGGCAACCAGCCCGGCATGATCGACCGCTACGCGGTCTCCGACGAGACCCGTGACGTGCCGAACGACGGTGACAGCCACGACTGCCTCGGCGAGGGCAGCACCTACTGGGTGAAGGCCGACGTCACCAACCTGGTGCGGGACTGGTCCGGCATGGGCGTGGGTACGTACGCGCTGGGCCTCAAGGCGGTGGACGAGAACGACTCCTACACCTGGAAGCGGTTCGAGTCCTCCGAGGGCGAGCACTCCCCGTTCCTGTCGATCACCTACAACACCGTGCCTGCCACCCCGGCGTCGGTGGACATCCAGCCGTCGCAGCCGGGCACCCCGAAGTACACCTCGGACGCCAACCCGCGTTTCCTGACGCAGGCCGCGGACGTCGACGGTGACAACGTCAAGGTCTACTTCGACCTGTGGCGCGGCGGCACCTTCATCGGCTCCATCCCGAAGGACACCCCGAACGGCGCGGTCGCGTCCGTCCGGGCGTCCGACTTCGGGCTGCCGAAGCTCGACGAGGGTGTGCAGTACTCGATCTCCTCGATGCTGCACGACGGCAAGTCCGCTTCCAACTGGGTGACCACGCAGTTCGTGGTGGACACGACCAAGCCGGGTGCGCCGTTCGTGACCTCCGCCGACTACCCGTCGGACGGTCTGTGGCACGGCGCGGCCAACCAGGCCGGTTCGTTCACCTTCTCGGCCCCGGCCGGGACGGACGACGTGACCGCGTACGTCTACACGCTGGACGGCGGCACCGCTGTCACCGTGGACTCGGGCGCCACGCTGACCACCAGCATCACCCCGACCACCGAGGGTCGGCGCGTGCTCAGCGTGCAGGCCAAGGACCGCGCGGGCAACCTGTCCCCGCCGGCGACCTACACCTTCCAGGTCGGCCAGGCCGGTCTGAGCTCGCCGGTCAACGGCAGCCAGTCCGCCAAGCGCGTCAAGCTGGCCGTCGATGCCCAGGCGCAGTTCAAGCGGGTGGTCTACGAGTACCGCCGTGGCCCGGGTGCCACCGAGTACACGGTGCCCCGGACCAACCTGACCAAGGCCGACAACACCCCGGTCACCGAGGACCGGCCGCGGCTGGCGGACCTCGGCCCGCACGCCAACTGGACGGTCATCGACACCCTCGGCAGTGTCGGCGGTGTCGTCCAGGTCCGGGCCAAGCTGTTCCCCGAGGACGGCTCCGGCAACGGCTACACCACCGTCTGGAACACCATCACGGTGGACCGCAACGCCGACGGCGCGGCCGCCGCCCAGATCGGCCCGGGCTCGGTCAACCTGCTCACCGGCGACTACTCCACCGATGTCACGGACGCCGACGAGTTCGGTATGTCGGTGGCCCGCACCACCTCCTCGCGCGACCTCGGCCGAGGCTGGCAGCCGCAGGGCGAGCGCCTCACACTGAACCAGCGCCAGGTCGGCACCGACACCAACGGTTTCACTGCCGGGCTGGCGTCGCTGTCGCGTTCCACGGCGCGCGGTCATGACAGTTCGACCGACTCGCTGCTGATCACGCCGACCGGGCAGGCCGGCCAGATCGACTCCTACGCGGGTGTCGGTCCGGACAACACCCTGGCGCTCGGCATGAAGCCGGGCCGCACCTACCGCCTCACCGGCTGGATCTACGTGCCGGGCTCGACCGGCCTCAACCCGGACTTCGGTGACCGCGGCCTGCGGCTCGCCGGCTTCGTGAAGACCGGCGCGGGCTACGCCAAGACCACCTCGCCCAAGGCGTCGTTCACCGACGGCTGGCAGCAGCTGAGCGTGGACCTGGCCGTCCCCGCCGACGCCACCGAGGCGTGGTTCCGCCTCTACAACGGCTTCACCGCGGCGGACAAGCAGGTCTTCTTCGACGACCTCTCGATGAAGGAGATCGTCGCGCCGTTCGGCCCGCAGTGGGCCGGAGGCCCCGACGCGGGTGCCGGTTCGGACTACCGTTCGCTGTCGTTCCCGCAGTCCGACCTGGTCGAGATCAAGGGCAACGACGACACCTCGCTGACCTTCGCCAAGGGCACCGACGGCACCTTCTTCCCGGAGCCGGGCGCCGAGTCGCTCACTCTCAAGGCCGTCCCGGCCACCGCGGGCGCGATCGTGCTCAGCAGCACCGGCCAGTGCCTGGAGGTCCCGAACGGCGCGGCCGGCAACGGCGCCGGGCTGCAGCCGGCGTCCTGCACCGGCGCGGCGAACCAGCAGTGGACGCGTGGCGACGACCTGACGCTGCGGCTGCTGGGCTACTGCCTGGACAACCCGCTGGGCCAGGTCGACAACGGCACCCGGATGACGCTCTGGGGCTGCAACGGCGGCATCAACCAGCAGTGGGAGGTCCGCACCGACGGCATGGTGGTGAACCGCCACTCGGGCAAGTGCCTGGACGCCGACAAGGGCGCCTCGGTCTGGGTCTGCTGGGCCGGTCCGAGCCAGCTCTGGAACGTCCAGACCGCCGGCACCACCTACGAGCTGTCCGAGCTGGACGGTTCGAAGACGGTGTTCGCACAGCAGGCCGGTTCGAACATCTACCAGGTGGTCAGCGACAGCGGCCCCGAGGCGGCTTCGACCACCCGCTACCAGTACGACACCGCTGACGGCCGTTCGCTGGTGAAGCGCGTCATCCCGGCGGTCGAGCCGGGCGTGGACGACGTCAACCACTGCTCGGTCGACCCGCTGCCGCGCGGCTGCGAGGTCATGGAGTACGAGTACGCCAAGGCCCTCACCGCCACGGGTACCACGCCCGGCGACTACCCGGACCGCGTCAAGGCGGTCAAGGTCTGGTCGTGGAACCCGGCGACCTCCAAGCAGGAGGCCGTCGAGGTCGCCCACTACGCGTACGACGACAAGGGCCGCATCGCCCAGGTCTGGGACCCGCGCCTGGCGCAGCCGCTGAGGACCACGTACGGCTACGACACCGAGGGCCGGGTCACCCGGATCACCCCGTCCGGTGAGCTGCCGTGGAACTTCGACTACGGCAGGGCCGCGGCCGACCAGGACCCGGGGCGCCTGCTGAAGGTCCGCCGCGCCACCCTGGCCCAGGGGTCGAAGGACCAGGTCAGCGGTGAGGTCGCGACCAACGTGGTCTACGACGTGCCGCTCACCCGCGGTACGGGGGGCCCGTACGACCTGGGCGGCTCGCACGTGGCCACGTGGGCGCAGCTGGACGCTCCCACCGACGCCACCGCCGTGTTCGGCCCCGAGGACGACCCGGGCACCAACACCGCCACCGCGGCCAAGCCGGGCGGGGACGGTTACAGGCCGGCCGTCGTCCACTACCTCAACGCCAACGGCAACGAGGTCAACACGGCCAGCCCGTCGGTCACTCCGGGCGGTGACATCGACACCAAGGAGTACGACCGCTACGGCCACGTCGTGCGCTCCTTGGAAGCCACCAACCGCACGATCGTGCTCGGCACCCACCCCGAGTGGGACCGGTTCACGGCCGAACTGGGCCTGCCCCAGATCCCGGCCGAGCTGCTCGCCGAGAACCTGACCGACGAGCAGAAGGCCCGCAAGGCCGAGATCACCAAGTCCCGGGCCCGGCTCCTGGACTCGCGCACCACCTACAGTGCGGACGGCCTCGACGTCGTCGAGACGCTCGGCCCGGTGTACCGAGCCTCGCTCGCCGAGCAGGTCGTCGGCCAGAGCACCCCGGCCACCGTGTTCTCGGAGGCCGAGAAGCTCCCGCAGCTCGGCGGCACCGCGCCGACCCAGATCGACACGAACTGCTGCGGCCTCAGCTGGTCCGGCGGTGCCCACCTGAGCATCAGGGCCACCGCGGCCGGCGCGTTCGACGCCGTGCGGGTCAAGGTGCTGGAGGAGGGCGACTACGTACTTTCCGGGCAGCTGACCAAGTACAGCGACCACGGCATCGTGCAGTTCGCGATCGACGGGCAGAATGTCGGCCAGCCGATCGACACCTACTCCGCCGACCCGGCTGTCGTCCCGTATGCGACCGGCCAGTCGGTCCGGCTCGCCCGCGGTGACCACGAGCTCAGGATCACCGTCACCGACGCCAACCCGGCCAGCACCGGCGCCCGGTACCACACCGGGATCGACACCGTCACGCTGACCAAGAGCACCGTCAACCCGACCCTGGTGGCGGGCGCGTCGGTCGTCGCGCGCGACCACAACACCAACACCTACGACGAAGGGAAGCCCGACGGCCAGGCGTACCACCTGGTCACCACCGCCACCGACGGCGCCCGCATCGACGGCTACGCCGACGACGCCGAGGTACGGGTCACCAGGACCGGCTACGACGCTCCGCTCGGCGGCACCGCCGGCTGGACGCTGAAGAAGCCCACTTCGGTCACCACCGACGCGCTCGGCACCAAGCCGACGGCCACCGTCAAGTACGACGCGCAGGGCCACGCGCTGGAGTCCCGCAAGGCGGGCTCCAACGGCGCCGACGCCGGGACCGTCAAGTCGGTGTTCTACACCGCCGGCGCCAACCCGGACGACGCGGCGTGCGCCAACCGGCCCGAGTGGGCGGGCCTGCCCTGCGTCACCCTGCCGGGCGGCGCGATCACCGACGGGGACGCGGCACGGATGCCGACCACCCTGCCGGTCAAGCGGGTCACCCGCTACTCGCCGTTCGGCGAGCCGGAGGAGACCACCGAGACCAACGCGGGCAAGTCCCGGAAGACCGTCGTCACGTACGACGGCGCCGACCGGATCACCTCGACCGAGATCACCTCGGACGAGGGCAAGCCGCTCCCGAAGGTCACCACCGAGTACGACCCGGCCACCGGCGACAGCGTGAGGACGACGGCCGGCGGCAAGTCGCTCGTGCGCGTCCTGGACCAGCTCGGCCGGCTGCTCTCCTACACGGACGCCGACGGTGCCACGACCACCACGGAGTTCGACAGGTTCGGCAAGCCGGTCAAGGTCACCGACCCGACCGGGTCCACCGCCTACACCTACGACCGCGCGAAGGAGCCGCGCGGACTGGTCACCTCGATCAACGACAGCGTGGCCGGCGAGTTCACCGCCAAGTACGGCCCGGACGGCCAGCTCGTCGAGCAGACCTACCCCGGCGGCATCGTCCGCAAGGACACCACCAACGCGGTCGGCGAGGCCACCGGCCGCACCTACACCCGCACCAGTGACAACAAGGTGGTCTGGGCCCAGACCACCGACATGTCCACCCAGGGCCAGGTGGCCAAGGACACCAGCTCCACCGCCACCCGTACCTACCAGTACGACCGGCTCGGCCGACTGGTGAAGGCCGAGCAGTCCACGGTCGCCGCCGGCTGCGTCACCCGCCAGTACGCCTTCGACGTCCGTTCCAACCGCCTGTCCAAGCAGACCTCTCCGCGCGGGGCGGCCGGCGAGTGCAGCACGACCGGAGCGGTCGCGGAGAACCACACCTACGACAGCGCCGACCGCCTCACCGACCCCGGCTTCACCTACGACGCCTTCGGGCGCACGGTGAAGACCGCCACCGGCGCGACCAACACCTACTGGGCCAACGACCGCGTCGCCTCCCAGGAGAAGGGGGACACCAAGCAGGAGTGGGCCGTCGACGCCGCCCACCGCCTGACCGCGTTCACCACCAGCAAGAAGCAGGCGGACGGGTCGTGGGCCGGCGCCACGTCGAAGCTGAACCACTACGGTGACGACTCCGACGAGGTCCGCTGGACGATCGAGGACACCACCCAGGGCACCCTGACCCGCAACGTGTCGGGCCCCGACGCCGATCTGGTGGCCACCACGAGCAGGACCGGTGACGTCCAGCTCCAGCTGACCAACCTGTTCGGCTCGGTGGTGCTCGTCACCGACACCGCGCTGACCAAGCCGGTGGTGCTGGACTTCGACGAGTTCGGCATCCCGCAGGACGGCCAGGCAGGTGTCCGCTACGGCTGGCTCGGCGGCAAGCAGCGCTCCGCCGAGGCCCAGGACGGCGACATCCTCATGGGTGCCCGCCTCTACAGCCCGGCCCTCGGCCGCTTCCTCCAGGTCGACCCGGTCCCGGGCGGCAACGCCAGTGCCTACGACTACTGCACCGGCGACCCGGTCAACTGCACCGACCTCGACGGCAACTGGGGCATGCCCAAGTGGCTGAAGAAGACGGTGGAGGTGGTCGCCAAGGTCGCCGAGGTGGCATCCAACATCCCGGGTCCGATCGGCACGATCTCGGCCGTCGTCTCCGCGGTCTCCTACGCGGCCACCGGCAACTGGGCGAAGGCCGCCGAGATGGCGGTCACCGCGGTCGCGGCGACGGTCGGGGCCGGACCGGTTGTCAAGGCGGCTGTGTCGGCTGTCCACACGGTCAAGGCGGCCAGGGCCGTCAAGGCCGCGGTCAAGGCGACCCCGAATCCGCGCCTGATCAAGATCTCGCGTTCGAAGATGGCGATCCGGGCGTACAACATGCCGGTGATCGGCGCGAAGTCGAAGCTGTTCGGCGATGTCCACTCGGGGGCCAAGAAGGCCGGCCTGCTGAACCGGGGGAAGCGGGATGCCCGCTGGTCCGCCGGCTGGAGCGTCGCCACCACGAGGGACGCGGGCCTGGTGAAGAGCCACCGCAAGTCCAACGCGCGCACCGTCTTCCGGGTCAAGGTCGCTGGTAAGAAGGTGGACGTCGGGTTCGGACCGTGGCGCCCCGGCCGCCAGCGGAACTACCCGCCGGTGACCTGGCGATGACGGAGAGAGGAAAGGTGGACCGACGGTGATCGACGCGTTCGTCGAGGAGATGACAGCGTCCGGCCTGTTCGTGTCGGTCGAGGCGGTGCCCGTGATGGACGAGCCCCGCATCGTCGATGCGTGGGCGGACTCGGTGGCGGGGCAGGAGTTCTGCGTGTCCCTGGTCGAAGGCCAGGACAATGCGCGGGTGCTCTGTGACGGCTACGTCTTCGAGGCCGTTCCGGTCCCGGTCGTCCTCGAGTTCGTCGACGCGGTCGTCCATGAGCGGATCGAGGTCACCGCGTCCGGCAACGGCACCCGGTTGACCCTGGGGGTTCCCACCTCGCAGGGGGTCTGGCAGGACACGCGGCGTGTCACCGCCGAGGTGTCGCCGTGGGAGCGACAGGCCCTCGCTCGGAAGGGAAGGGGTTCGTCCTGACGGAGCGCAGGACTGAGTGAGGAAGGACCGGTGCCGTGGGCGGCTGCGCAGCCGCCCACGGCACCGACCGTTTTCCGGCCCCGGTTCCGGTCCTGACGCCGACGGCTCAGGCCAGGCGGCCGCCGCCGTCGACGTGCAGGACGGTGCCGGTGACGAAGGGGCTGGTCATCGCGAACCGGACGGCGCCGACCAGGTCGTCGACGGTGCCGGTGCGGCGGGCCGGGTTGCGGTCGGCGACGGAGCGCAGGAAGGCGGCCTTGTCGGGGCCCAGGCCGTCCCAGGCGCCGGTGTCGACGATGCCGGGGGAGACGGCGTTGACCCGGACCGGGGCGATCTCGACCGCGAGGGCCTGGACGAGGAAGGCGAGTGCGCCGTTGGTGGTCGCCATCACGGTGCGGGCGGGGGCCGGGCGCCAGGCGGCGACCCCGGAGAAGAAGGTGAAGGAGGCGCCGTCGGGGGTGTCGGTGGCGGCCTGCGGGGCGAGGTGCTTGGCGAGCAGCAGCGGGCCGTAGACCTTGGCGGCGAACGCCCGGTGGATGTCGGCGAGTTCGAGTTCGGCGAGCGGGCCGTTGGCGGGCATGGCGGCGGTGGAGACCAGGTGGTCGAAGCGGCCGGTGGCGGCCGCGAGGGCGGCGACGGACGCCTCGTCGGCGAGGTCGACGGGGACGGTCCGGGCG
>NZ_JZWY01000718.1:0-10736 GCF_000966955.1 Streptomyces sp. NRRL S-495 | reverse complement strand
CCCGCCACCCGCCACCCGCCACCCGCGGGTTCGGCTCCACAGCACGCGGCCGTCATATCGCCTCCGCTCCGCGCCCCGTCCGGCGCAGCGCCCGACCTGGCCGCGCGCCCGTGGTGCGACCCTGCTCCACCACGGCCACACCGTTCACGTAGACGTGTTCCACACCGACGGCGGGCCGCCTCGGCTGCTCGAAGGTGGCGGCGTCCTGGACCCGCTCGGGGTCGAAGAGAACCAGATCGGCGTGGAACCCGGGGGCGATCCGTCCGCGCCGGTGCAACCGCAACCGGGCCGCGGGCCGACCGGTCATCCGGGCGACCGCCTCCTCCAGCGTGAGCACGCCGGACTCGCGGACGTACCGGGCCAGGTAGCGGGGGAAGGTCCCCCAGGCCCGCGGATGCGGGCGCGCGCCGACCAACAGCCCGTCGCTGCCGACGGTGTGCACGCGGTGGCGCATGATCGCCCGGACGTTCGCCTCGTGGCCGACGTGCTGGAGGATGGTGGTGGCCAACTCGTCGCGGAGCAGCAGATCGAGGAAGACCTCGGTGCCGCTCCGGCCCTGCTCGGCGGCGAGTTCGGCGACGGTCCGGCCGACCGCGTCGGCGAGTTCGGGGGCTCGGACGCCGGAGAGCTGGATGGTGGTCCAGTCGGTGACCACGCCGTGGCAGCCGTCGCTGCCCTTCTCCTCCACCTCGTACCGGATCCGCTCGCGCGCGACCGGGTCGCCGAGGCGCGCCAGGGTGGCCTGCGGTCCGCCTTCGGTGGCCCAACTGGGCAGCAGGGCGGCCAGGGTGGTGGATCCTGGCAGGTAGGGATAGCTGTCCAGGGTGAGGTCAACGCCGTCGTCGAGGGCGCGGTCGAGCAGGGCCAGCAGCTCACCGGCGCGGCCCTCGTTGACGCCGAAGTTCATGGTGGCGTGGGTGAGATGGAGCGGGCAGCCGGACCGCCTGGCGATCTCGACCATCTCCGCGTAGCCCTCCAACGCGCCTGCCCCGTAGGAGCGTTGGTGGGGGGCGTGGAAGCCTCCGAAGCCGGCGACGACCCGGCAGAGTTCGACCAGCTCGGCCGTTCCGGCGTACATCCCCGGGGTGTACGTCAGGCCGCTCGACATCCCGACCGCGCCCTCGACCAGCCCCTGCGCCAACAGCTCGCGCATCCGGTCGAGTTCGGCGGCGCTCGGGGCCCGGTTCTCCCAGCCCATCGCGAGCATGCGCAGCGAGCCGTGCGGCACCAGGTAGCAGGCGTTGACGGCGGGACCGGTCCGGTCCAGCCGGTCCAGGTAGCCGCCGACGGTGCGCCAGTCCCAGTCGAGGTCGTCCGGGTCCCCGTTCCAGCCGGCGATCTGACGGCGGAGCGCGGGCAGGGTGGTGTCGTCGACCGGCGCGTAGGAGAGGCCGTCCTGGCCGAGGACCTCGCAGGTCACACCCTGGGTGACCTTGGCCGGGTGCTCCGGTTCGCGGAGCAGGGCGAGGTCGGAGTGGGCGTGCATGTCGATGAACCCGGGCGCCAGGACCAGCCCGTCCGCGTCGACCGTCCGCGCCGCACCAGCACCCGACCGGCCCACGCCACCAGCACTACCGGCGCTCCCCGCCCCCGACCGGCTCACACCACCTGCACTACGGGTGCCCGCCGCACCCGACCCACCCGGCGCCCCGACCTCGACGATCACCCCGCCGGCGATCCGCACGTCCGCCCGGTAGCGCCCGGCACCCGTGCCGTCCACCACCGTGGCGCCACGGAACAGCACGCTCGCACCGTCCCTGGCACTCATCAGAAGAACGTCCTGACCAGCCCGGTCACCTTCGGCTCGGCCGCCGAGGCATCGTCCAGTACCGGGATCAGCGTCCACTTGTCGAAGGCGGTGCACGGGTGCGAGATGCCGAGCCGCAGCACGGCGCCGACCGGCGCGAGGTCGCCCGCGTCCCGGAGGAAGGCGTGCTGGTCGTTGAGCGCGGTGATCCGTGCAGCCGTGCCCGTCAACTCCGCCCCGCCCCGGACCAGGTGCGGTTCCGGCATGCCCTCGTCGAACGGCAGGTCGCGCTTGCCCGCGTCCAGCAGCGCCAGCTGCGGCTCCGGCCGGGACACCACTCGCGCCCATCCGTGCAGCGCCCCGCGCAGTGCCCCGCCACCACCGGCCCCCGACTCCTCAGCCCCCCGGGCGAGCGGCGAGATCCCCCGGTAGAAACCGTCGTCGTGCGCGAGGTACGCGCCCGAGCGCAGCACCACGAAGGCCTCCGGCAGCGCCCCCAGCTCCTCGGCCACCAGGTCGAAGTAGGCGCTGCCACCGGCCGTGACCACGGGCGCGGCGTCCTCCGCGTACCGCCTGGCCAGCCGCCCGTGCAACTCGGCCAGCGACCGCAGGTACCCGCGCACGGTGCCGAGCCCGCCCTCGCTCGCGTCGTGCGCCAACGCACCCTCGTACCCGCCGATGCCGGCCAGCCGGAGGGTCGGCGCGCGGCGGACGGCATCCGCGATCTCCACCGCCCCGTCGACGGTGCGTGCGCCGGTGCGACCACCGGGGCCGCCGAGTTCGACCAGCACCTCGACCGGACGCTCGGCGCCGGCCGCGCGCAGTGCCTCGTCCATCAGCCGGACGCTCTCCACCGAGTCGACCCAGCAGGCGAAGGCGAAGTCGGCGTCGGCGGCAAGCTCTCCCGCCAGCCAACGCAGGCCCGCCGGGTCGAGCAGGGAGTTGGCGAGCAGCAGCCGCCGCACGCCGAAGGCGCGAGCGACCCGAAGCTGCGGCAGGTTGGCGAGGGTGATGCCGTGGCTGCCCGCGTCCAACTGCGCCTGCCAGAGCGCGGGGGCCATGGTGGTCTTGCCGTGCGGGGCGAGCGCCATGCCGGCGTCCGCGCACCAGCGGGCCATGGTGCGCAGGTTGTGGTCGAGCGCGCCCTCGTCGAGCGTGAGCAGCGGGGTGCCGAGGTCGGCCAGGGTGGGTCCGGTGGCCAGGTACTGGCGGACGGTCAAGCCGTCGGCAGCCGACGGCAGCGCCTTGAACCGCCAGTCGAGCACCTCCTCGGCGAGTGCCGCCACCGCACCGGCGTCGATGCCCGGACCACCACCACCCGGGCGGTCACCACCACTACCGCTGCCACCACGACCACTGCCGCCACGACCGCTGCCGGCGCTGCCACTCCCACTGCCGTCGCCGACACTGCTCGCGAAGGTCTGGTCCACTGTCTTCCTCCATCTGCCATGTTGCAACATGTGCAATGAGGGTTGCACATGCTGGCAACACGGTTCTAGCATCGGCGCCGGACGAAGGTCAACGACAGCCGCCCGCCGCACGCGGGTCAGCCAGGCTCGCCGCAGCACCCCCACCCGGCCGGGCCGCAGTACTCCGAGGAGCCCAGCAGATGCCACGCCAGGACGCCGCCGCGAGCGAGGCCACCCCGTCGCCCGGCGATCCGACGGCCGCACCGCACCACACACCCGCCACCCCGGAGCCGTCCCCGCCCCAGACAGCGACACCGCCCCAGACACCGCCCCAGACACAGGCACAGACACCCGTCACACCCCCCACGCCCCCCACCCCCCTGGCCGTCTGCGTGGGCGAGTCGATGGCCGTGCTCCTCCCAGACCGCGCGGGCCCGCTGGAGTCCGTGGAGAACTTCCGACTCTCCGTCGGCGGCGCCGAGTCCAATGTGGCCGGCGCCCTGACCGCCCTGGGCGTGCCGAGCGCCTGGATCAGCCGGGTCGGTGACGACGGCTTCGGCCGCCGCCTCCTCGGCGAACTGACCGCCCGCGGGGTGGACGTCTCCGCCGTCGCGGTCGACCCGAACCGCCCGACCGGCGTCTACCTCAAGGAGGTCGGCGGCACCACCGGCGACCGCCACGACCTCGGCCCGGGGCGGAGCCGGCTGCACTACCACCGCCGCGGTTCGGCGGCGGCCGCCCTCTCCCCCGAACTGCTGGACGACCCGACGGCCGCCCGGCTGCTGGCCGGGGCCCGGCTGCTCCACCTGTCCGGCATCACCGCCGCGCTCTCCGACGACTGCCTCGCCCTGCTCCGCGCGCTGCTGGCGGAGCGCCGCCCCGGCCGACTGGTCAGCTTCGACCTCAACTGGCGTCCGGCGCTCTGGCGCGACCGTGACCTCTCGGCGCTGCCACCCCTGCTGGACGCGGCCGACCTGCTCCTGCTCGGCGCCGACGAGGCCGAGGCCGCCTTCGGCACCGGGGAGCCGCACGCCCTGCGCCGCCTCTTCCCGTCGCCGGCCACGGTCGTGGTCAAGGACGAGGCCCGGCTGGTCACCGCGATCGGGCGGGACGGCACGACCGTCGCCGAACCGGCCCTGACGGTCGAGGTGGTCGAGGCCACCGGTGCGGGCGACGCCTTCGCCGCCGGCTACCTGGCCGGCACCGTGCGCGGCCTCGACCAGCGGCGCCGCCTGCGACTGGGCCATCTGAGCGCGGCTTGCGCGCTGACCACCCACGCGGACCAGGCCGAGCTACCGCCCGATTCGGTGGTCAGCGCCCTGCTCGACGCCTCGCCCGAGGCCTGGGCGGCCGGCGGATGGCATCGTGTCCCCTGCGCTCCCCTCGGCGCCCACCAGCACATACGCCTCCCCCACCGACCCACCGCTCCCGCCCCCGTCCCCGTCCCGCACCCCCTCCCCCACCCCCTCGCCCACCACCGCACACGCCTCCCCCACCCCCCGCTCCGCGCCCGTCGCACCAGGGGGCGGTGCCCCCGACCCTCGACCGGCCGCCACCCCGGCCCTTGGAGCGCCATGAGCCAGACCGTCACCCGCGCCCTGCGCATCCTCGCCGAACTCGGCGAGGGCGAGCGCTCCCTGGACCAGTTGGCCGAGGTGCTCGGCGTGCACAAGACGACCGTGCTCCGGCTGCTCCAGAGTCTCGAAGAGGAACGATTCGTCTACCGCGACGCCGGATACCGCTACCACCTGGGCGCCGGACTGTTCGCGCTCTCGGGGCTCGCCCTGGAACAGCGCGGAGTCCGCCGGATCGCCGCGCCGCACCTCGCCGAACTGAACGCCGGCACCGGCCAGACCGTGCACCTGGCCGCGTACGAGGGTGGCGAGGTGGTCTACATCGACAAGTACGACTCCCGGCACCCGGTGCGGATGTACTCGCGGATCGGTCTCCGGGCCGCCCTGCACAGCGCCGCGGTGTCCAAGGTGCTGCTCGCCGACCTGCCCACGCCCGAACGGCGGCGGGTGGTGGCCGGCATCGACTTCACCCCGCACACCGCGCGCACCCTCACCACGCCCGAGGCGCTGCTGGCCGAGTTGGAGAAGGTCGCCGCCCAGGGCTGGGCACAGGACCACGCCGAGCACGAGGCGTTCATCAACTGCGTGGCCGCGCCGATCCGCGACGCCACCGGCCGAGTGGTCGCCGCCGCCTCGATCTCCGTCCCGGATGTCGTGCTCCCCTACGAGCAGGTGCTGGAGCTGCTGCCCCAACTGCTCGCCACCACGCGGGCGATCTCCGCCGACTGCGGCCAGCCTCCACGCCACTGACCCCTCCCCGCGCCGCCGACAACCACCGCACCACCGCACCACCGACAGCCCCGCACCACCGACAGCCCCTACCGCCCTCCCCCGTCGAGGAAGTGAGCACGCATGAGCGTCCAGAACGACAAGACCGAGATCCGTACCGACGGCGCCCCCGCCCCGGCCTGGATGTTCTCCCAGGGCGTCCGCAAGGGCCCGATCCTCCAGGTGTCCGGCCAGGGCCCGCAGGACCCGGCCACCGGCGAGTACCTCCACCACGGCGACGTGAAGGCGCAGACCCGCCGCACGCTGGAGAACGTCAAGGCGATCGTCGAGGCGGGCGGCGCGACCGTCGAGGACGTGGTGATGTTCCGCGTGTACCTCACCAAGCGCGCCGACTTCCCGCTGATGAACGAGGTCTACGCCGAGTTCATCGAGGAGAACATCCCGCCGGGCGGCGTGAAGCCCTGCCGGACCACGATCTTCTGCGAGCTCCCGCAGGAGCCGATGCTCGTGGAGATCGACGCCCAGGCGGTCCTCGCCTGACAGTGAGCATGTAGATGGCACCGCTCGGGGTCCGACCCTCCGCCTGACTGACGCTTGGGCTGTCCTTGGCCAGAACCGTCGTCCTTGCCTCACTCGCCTGTCAACGACACCGAAACCACTCCCCCAGACCGCCTGACGATCTGTAGCAGCTTCCCGCACGCACCGTCCGCACCGGAAGGGCCCCGACTCCGCGTCGGGGCCCTTCGCGCATGTCCGACCCTGCCGCACCAGCACCCGGTCACCATCTCACCGACAACAAGGCAAGGCTTGCCTAATCATCGCCCGATTCGTGCGCTTTTGGCCTCGAGCCCGCGCCCCACACCCGCACAGCATCGAGATTTCCGAGCCCGTCGACACCGATCTGATCGGTAGTCTGCTGACTGCCGCCTACCCCGAAAGCCTCATCCCCACCAGGAGCACCCGGACTCCGAATCGGAACCCTTCGCGCACTCCCGGTCCGCCCCACCCTGGCGACACCTTGCCCTCGCCCCCCTGAATCATTAGGTTAGGCTCACCTAACTACAAGGTCAGCTCGTCCGCCGGAGGTCCCGATCCCATGAGCCCGCACCCGCAGCACGATGCCGAGATTCCCGAGCCCACCGCCGCCGAACGGATCGGCAGCCTGCTGACCGCTACCTCCTCGGTGGTCCTCCGCGCCGGCGGCGAGCAGCACGAACTCTCCACCCCCGTCTCGGTGCACGGCTCCCGGCTCCGGCTGCGCGCGCCGCTCGACTCCCCGGTGACCTCCGCCGCCGCCCGCGAGCAGGACGGCCTCGCCGTCGTGCTCGACCTCACCGACATCGCCCCGGTGGCCGTCCGTGACCGGGTCCGCGGGCGTCTCACCCTGGCCGGGCGGCTCCACCTCACTCACCTCGCCGACGACGGCCTGAGCGTGCACCTCCGCCTGGACGTCGCGCACGCCGTGCTCTCGACCCCGTACGGCACCACCGCGATCACCGGCGCCGACCTCGCGGCGGCCGCCCCCGACCCGCTGGCCCGCTACGAGGCCGGACTGCTCACCCACCTCGCCGACGACCACCCCGACGCGCTCGCCGTACTCACCCGGCTGCTCGACCCGGAACTGCTCGCCGACCGTCCCGACATCCGCCCGCTCGCGCTCGACCGGTACGGTCTGGTGCTCCGCCTGGACCACCCGTACGGCCACCGCGACGTCCGGCTGGTCTTCCTCGAACCGGCCCGCGACGCCGACGAGTTCGGCCACCGGGTGCACCAACTGCTGGCCGCAGCCGAGCAGGAGCCGGCCGCCTACCGGTCCTGAACCCACCGGAAGCCGAACCGGCCTTCCCCGAAAGGACACTGACGCGCGGTCAACTCCACCGCAGCGGACCCCGGTACGACGACGGCCGGCCCGGCCCACGAGAAAGATCTCGCGAGCCGGGCCGGCCGGCAGGACGGGCGTGTCCCGCGCCCGTCGATCCGCTCAGGTGCGGCGTCCACCCGGTCCAGCGGTCACCCGACATGACCATTCCGGGAGGTCGTTTTCGCCCCGCACCCAGCGGTGGCAGATGATCCGACCGAGGGTCAGATCGCGACGCCGTGCGCCCGCAGGTAGGCGATCGGGTCGATGTCCGAGCCGTACTCCGAGCCGGTGCGGATCTCGAAGTGCAGGTGCGGGCCGGTCACGTTGCCGGTCGCACCGGAGAGGCCGATCTGCTGGCCGGCGGTGACGGTCTGACCGATGGACACGCCGATCGAGGACAGGTGCGCGTACTCGGCGTACTTGCCGTCGGCGAGCTTGATCTCGACCTCGTTGCCGTAGGCGCCGCCGTTGCCGGCCTTCACCACGGTGCCGGCCGCGACCGCGCGCAGCGGGGTGCCGGTGGCAGCGACGAAGTCGGCGCCGGTGTGGTGGCCGGAGGCCCACATCGAGCCGGCCACGCCGTAGGCGGTGCCGAGCTTCGGGTTGGCCAGCGGGGCGAAGAAGCCGGAGGTGGCGGCGACCGGAGCCGCGGTGGCCGGCTTCGCGACCGGGGCGACGACAGCCTGAACGGCGGGCTGGGCAGCCGGCTTGGCGGCGGGCTTGGCAGCCGGGGCCGCCGGCTTCGCGGCCGGAGCGGCCGGCTTCACCGAGTCCTGCGAGGTCTGCGCCTTGGCGGCGGGGGCGGCCGGCTTGGCGGCCTCGGCCGGGGCGGCGGGCTTCGCGGCCTCGGCGGCCTTGGCGCCGAGCGCGAGGTGCTGACCCGGGAAGATGAGGTTCGGGTTGGCGCCGATGACCGAGCGGTTGTGCTCGAACAGCGCCTTCCAGCCACCCTCGACGTTCTTCGCGTCGGCGATCTTCGACAGGGTGTCCCCGCCGACGACCTTGTAGTCGACCGGAGCGGCCGGCGCGGCCTCGGCGGCGGGAGTGGCGGCGGCAGCCGGGGCAGCCGGAGCGTTCTCGGCGGCAGCCGGCGCGGCGTCGACGCTGGCGGCGCCGGTCCAGGTGCTGCTCTGCTGCGTGTGGCCGGCGGCCGGGGCCTCGTGCGCCTGGGCGGTGACGGTGGTCACCAGCGGAAGGGCGAAGGCGGCGCCGGTGACGGCGGTGGCGATGCCGATGCGGACGGCGCGGGGCATGGCGATACGACGTGCCTGTGCGGGCATGGAAGCTGTCCTCTCCGACGCCTGCGAGGTGAGCTGTCGGGTTCGGGCTGGAGTTGCCCGGCCGCAGAGAAATGCGGCTTCACCCCAAGCCGGACCGTCAATTCGGGTCCGGCGACTTACCTGTGGGTCCCCCGCTCCTGCCGTACAGAGTTCGTTGCGAACCACCGGGCAGCGGCAGGACTAGGCGTTCCACCCGGTGGCCACCCGGGCTGACGCCGGGCGGTCGCTGAACTAAAACCCATCCGTTCGGGTGAAGCAATGTCGATCTCCGGAACCCGGGACCAAAGTCCGGAACACCGTGACGCTCCGCATCAGGGATATGCACAGTACGCACACAATCCATTCACTGCGCGCACGTGATCCGCCACCCTCCGCCGATGTCGTCATCAGTGCGCACACGATCACTCACGGAACGGACATCCCCGACACACCCCCGGTGACCCTTGTCACTTCGGCCCCGGGAGCCCCACCATGGGCCGTGACCACCACCGATGCAGGCACCCTGCGGTTGGGCACCGCGCAGGGTCGCTGGGTACTTCTGGCGACGGTGCTCGGTTCCAGCATGGCGATGCTCGACGGAACCGTCGTGAACGTCGCACTGCCCCGGATCGGCACCGATCTCGGCGCCCAACTCGACGCCCTGCAATGGACGCTCAACGCCTATCTGCTCACCCTGGCGGGCCTGATCCTGCTCGGCGGCGCGCTCGGCGACCGGTACGGACGTCGCCGGATCTTCCTGCTGGGCGTGGTCTGGTTCGCCGCCGCGTCGGCTGCCTGCGCCGCCGCGCCGACCATCGAGGTGCTGATCGCGGCCCGCGCCGTGCAGGGCATCGGCGGAGCGCTGCTCACCCCGGGCTCGCTGGCGATGCTCCAGGCGGTGTTCCATCCGGACGACCGCTCGGCGGCGGTCGGCCTCTGGTCCGGCCTCGGCGGGGTGTCGGCGGCGGTCGGCCCGTTCCTCGGCGGCTGGCTGGTGGACGGCCCGGGCTGGCGCTGGATCTTCCTGCTGAACCTGCCGCTGGCCGCGATGGTGATCGCGGTGGCCGCCCGGCACGTCCCGGAGAGCCGGGACGAGAGCTCGACCGGACGCTTCGACGTGCTCGGCGCGGTGCTGGCCGCCCTCGCGCTCGGCTCGATCACCTATGCGCTGACCGCCGCCGGGGGCGGACTCTCCGCCACGGTCTGGGTCACCGGCACGGCCGGCCTCCTGCTCGGCGCCGCCTTCATCGTGGTCGAGCGCCGCACCCCGGAGCCGATGCTGCCGCTGGGCCTGTTCTCCTCACGGCTGTTCACCGCCGTCAACCTGGTCACCCTCGCCGTGTACGCGGCGTTCAGCGGGGTCTTCTTCCTCCTGGTCGTCCAGCTGCAGATCGTCTCCGGCTTCTCCCCGCTGGTCTCCGGACTGGCGCTGGTGCCGATCACCGTGATCATGCTGGCGCTCTCCGCCCGGGCGGGCCGGCTGGGCAAACGGATCGGCCCCCGGCTGCCGCTCACCGTCGGCCCGCTGCTGTGCGCGGTGGGCGTGCTGCTGATGCTGCGGATCGGGCCCGACGCCTCCTACTGGACGGACGTGCTGCCCGCCGTCGCGGTGATGGGGAGCGGGATGGTGCTGCTGGTCGCACCGCTGACCGCGACCGTGCTGGCGGCGGTCGAGGTGCGGCACGCGGGCATCGCGAGCGGGGTCAACAACGCCGCGGCCCGGGCGGCCGGTCTGCTGGCGGTCGCCGCACTGCCCGCGCTGGCGGGTCTGAGCGGCGACGCCTACCAGGTGCCGTCGGCGGTCGACTCCGCCTTCCACACCGCGATGCTGATCTGCGCCGGACTGCTCGTGGCGGGCGGACTCACGGCCCTGGCCACCGTCCACGGCAACGTCCTGGCCCCGGAGGACCACCACCCGGTGGCCGAACCGGACTGCCGCTACGCCTGCGGCACCAACGCCCCGCCCCTCGATCCCGGCCACCCGGCCCCACCTCTGGCCCCGGGCCGGCCGGCCCCTCCCCTCGACCCGGGCCGCCCCGCCCCGGAACAGGGCTGAGCCTCCTCAGCAGAAGCCAAGCCCCCGGACACACCGAGGGCCCCGCCGCCTCGACGGCGACGGGGCCCGGTAACCGGGGTCGGACAACCGTCAGAGGATGT
>NZ_JZWY01000717.1:0-8847 GCF_000966955.1 Streptomyces sp. NRRL S-495 | reverse complement strand
ACCGTCAGAGGATGTCGCCCGGCGCGTACTTGGCGGCCTCCGGGTACGCGGCCGCGACGGCCTCGACCTGGCGGACGACCTCGGCGACCTGGGCACCGGCCGCACCGGTGAAGGACAGCCGGTCGGCCAGCAGCGCGTCCAGCCCGGCCCGGTCCAGCGGGATCCGGTCGTCGTTCGCCAGCCGGTCCAGCAGCTCGTTCTCCCGGGCCCCGGCCCGCATCGCGAGCGCGGAGGCGACGGCGTGCTCCTTGATGACCTCGTGCCCGGTCTCCCGGCCGACGCCCGCGCGCACCGCGCCCATCAGCACCTTGGTGGTGGCCAGGAACGGCAGGTAGCGGTCCAGCTCGGCCTCGACCACGGCCGGGAAGGCGCCGAACTCGTCGAGGACGGTCAGGAAGGTCTCCAGCAGGCCGTCGAAGGCGAAGAAGGCGTCCGGCAGCGCGACCCGGCGGACCACCGAGCAGGAGACGTCGCCCTCGTTCCACTGGTCGCCGGCCAGCTCGCCGGTCATCGACGCGTAGCCGCGCAGGATCACCGCGAGGCCGTTGACGCGCTCGCAGGAGCGGGTGTTCATCTTGTGCGGCATCGCGGAGGAGCCGACCTGGCCCTCCTTGAAGCCCTCGGTCACGAGCTCGTGGCCGGCCATCAGGCGGATGGTCTTGGCCAGGCTGGACGGCGCGGCGGCCAGCTGGACGAGGGCGGTCAGCACCTCGAAGTCCAGCGAGCGCGGGTAGACCTGGCCGACGCTGATCAGCACATTGTCGAAGCCGAGATGGCCGGCGACCCGGCGCTCCAGCTCGGCGAGCTTCTCGGTGTCGCCGCCGAGCAGGTCCAGCATGTCCTGGGCGGTGCCGACCGGGCCCTTGATCCCGCGCAGCGGGTAGCGAGCGATCAGCTCCTCCAGCCGGCGGAAGGCGACCAGTAGCTCGTCCGCGATCGACGCGAAGCGCTTGCCGAGGGTGGTGGCCTGCGCGGCCACGTTGTGCGAGCGGCCGGCCATGACCAGCTCGGCGTGCTCGGCGGAGAGCCGGCCCAGGCGGACCAGCACGGCGACCGTGCGGTCGCGCACGTGCTCCAGGGACTGCCGGATCTGCAGCTGCTCGACGTTCTCGGTCAGATCCCGGGAGGTCATGCCCTTGTGGATCTGCTCGTGGCCGGCGAGGTCGCTGAACTCCTCGATCCGGGCCTTCACGTCGTGCCGGGTGACCCGCTCACGGGCGGCGATGGAAGCGAGGTCGACCTGGTCGATCACCCGCTCGTAGTCGGCGACGGCGGTGGCGGGCACCTCGACGCCGAGGTCCTGCTGGGCCTTCAGGACGGCGAGCCACAGGTGGCGCTCGAGGACCACCTTGTGCTCGGGGGACCACAGCTGGGCCAGGGTCGCCGAGGCGTACCGGGAGGCCAGGACATTGGGGATCTGGGGCTTCGCGCTCACGCTTCGCAAGCCTAACAGCCGAGGTCAGCCTGAACGGCGCCGGATCGGGTAGGCTGGGGCAATTGAGCAACTTCCACAAGAGGCTCCACAAACTCCTCGCCGCAAGGATACCACACCCATGAATGGACTTCCAGCGGTCCCCACCTCCTCATCCGACCGCACGCTCGGCCGCACGCTCGACCGGGCTCCCGACCCGACCGCGGACCCGGACGGCCGCCTCGCCGAGGCGCTGCGCACCGAACAGGCCCGCCTCACCGACCTGTACGCCCAGCTCGACGCCGCCCGCACCCGCGCCCTCCGCACCCTCGTCACGCTCGGCCACGAGGCCGGCCCGGGCGGCACCCACCAGGCCCGGCTGGAGCGCGAGCTGCGCGCCGCCGAGGCCGTCCGACACGCCGCCCGACTGGACGCGGTCGAACGCGGGCTGTGCTTCGGGCGCCTCGACCACGGCGACGGCACCGTCCGCCGCATCGGCCGGATCGGCCTCGTCGACGACCGGGAAGGCGCCTACGAGCCACTGCTGATCGACTGGCGCGCGCCGGCCGCCCGCCCGTTCTACACCGCCACCCCGGTCGAGCCGGGCGGAGTGGTCCGGCGCCGCCACCTGCGCACCCGGGGCCGCACCCTGGTCGGACTCGACGACGAGGCTCTCGACCTGGAGCAGCTGGGCGAGCACGACCGGCGGACCCTGGTCGGCGAGGCCGCGTTGCTGGCCGCACTGGCCCGCGAGCGCACCGGCCGGATGCGCACCGCGGTCGCCACCCTCCAGGCCGAGCAGGACCGGGTGATCCGCGCCCCGCTGCCCGGCGCCCTGGTGGTCCAGGGCGGCCCCGGCACCGGGAAGACCGTCACCGCCCTGCACCGCGCCGCCTATCTGCTGTACACCCACCGCGCGGTGCTGGAGCGGCGCGGCATCCTGGTGGTCGGCCCCAACCCGGCGTTCCTGCGCTACATCGACCAGGTGCTGCCCGCGCTCGGCGAGACCGAGGTGGTGCTCCGCACGGTCGGCGAGCTCTTCCCAGGCGTCCGGGCGACCGTGCCGGACACCCCGGCCGCCGCCGTGGTCAAGGGCGGCGCGGGGATGGCGGAGGTGGTCCGGCGCGCGGTCGAGGCGCATCAGGCGCCGCCGGCGGGCGAGCAGAGGTTCAGCGAGCACCTGCGGCTGTCGCACCGGGTCTGCGCCGAGGCCCGGGACGCCGCCCGCGGCCTGCGCCTGCCGCACAACCGGGCGCGGGCGTTCTTCCTGCGCACGGTGCTCGACGCGCTGGCGGTGGAGCAGGCGCTCGCGCTCGGCCGCCCGTACGACGAGGAGGAGGCCCGGTACGCTCCGCGCGAGCTCTGGGAGCAGCCCGCGATCCGCGCCCGACTCGACGCCCTGTGGCCGGTCCTGACGCCCCATCAGGTGATCGACCGGTTGCTCTCCGACCCCGCCCTGCTGGCCGTCGCCGCTCCCGGCCTCACGCCCGCCGAGCGCGCGGCCGTCCTGCGCCCGGCCGGCTCGCCCTGGACCACCGGGGACGTCCCGCTGCTCGACGAGGCGGCGGAGCTCCTCGGCGAGGACGCCGGCTCGGCCCGGGCCCGCGCCCGGGCCGCCGGGCGGGCGCTGGACGAGGAGCTGGACTACGCCGAGGGCGTGCTCACCCTCGCCGGTCTGCGGGACGAGGCCACCGACGTCACCCTGGACGCCGACCTGCTCGCCGAGCGGTTCCGCGACACCGGACCGGACCGCACCACCGCAGAGCGCGCCGCCGAGGACCGCGAGTGGGCGTACGGGCACGTGGTGGTCGACGAGGCCCAGGAGCTGTCCGCGATGGACTGGCGCACCGTGCTGCGCCGGGTGCCGACCCACTCGCTGACGATCGTCGGCGACCTCGCCCAGACCGGTTCGCCGGCCGGGTCCCGGACGTCCTGGGCGGAGCTGCTGGACCGGGAGCTGCCCGGGCGCCGGCACGAGGTGCGGCTGACCGTCAACTACCGCACCCCGGCGGCGATCATGGCGCCGGCCGCCGAGGTGCTGCGCGCCCATTCCCCCGGCCAGGAACCGACCGAGGCCGTCCGCGAGACCGCCGAGCGCCCGCACACCGTCCCGGTGCCGGGCGGCGACTACGCCGCCGCGCTGGCCGCGCTGCCCACCGGCCCGGGCACGGTCGGGGTGATCGCACCGGACGACCGGGCCGCCGCCCTGGGTGCGCTGACCGTCCGGGACTGCAAGGGCCTGGAGTTCGACGCCGTCGTCCTGGTCGACCCGGCGGGCCTGCTCGCCCAGGGCTGGTCCGACCTCTACGTCGCGCTCACCCGGGCGACGGCGCGGCTCACCCTGCTCCACCACACGCCGCTGCCGGCCGTCCTCGCCGCGCTGGAGGGGGCGGCCACCGGCTGATCACCACCGGGCCACCCGGCGACGTCCCCGGCAAGGCCCCCAGCTCCGGCCGCGAACGGCAGAAAGCGGACGACAGAAGCAGACGGCAGTAGGCGCGCTCCGCCCCGGCCCGCGCCTACTGCCGGCCGCTGAGCACCGGGAGCACCTGGAGGCAGATCGAGTGCAGCGCGCTCCGCTGCTCGTCGTTGAGGGTCTCGAAGGACTGGTGGGTGCGGCTCATCTCCCCGCGGACCAGCGCCAGGATCTCCCGGCCCTGCTCGCTGATGACCACGATCTTGACCCGCCGGTCGCCCGCCGAGGCCTCCCGGCGGGCCAGGCCCAGGGCCTCCAGCCGGTCGACGATCCCGGTCACATTGGAGGCGTCGCAGCCGAGCCGCCCGGCCAGCGCGCGCATCGGCACCGGCTCCTGGACGGCGCCGAGCGCCTTGGCCTGCGAGGAGGAGAGACCGTGCCTGGCGGCGGCGGCCGCGAAGTCCTGGAAGTACGCGGCACCGACGGCGGCCAGCGCCTCCATCAGCTCGGCGTTGGTCGGTACGGTCGTGGTCGCTGTCGAACCCATGAGGTCAGCCTACGACCGACTGCTTCAGTAACTCAAGCTTTGATCACGGCAAAGATCCGGCAGTCAACCGGGACCCGGGCCCTCAGAGCACCAGCTGGTCGAACAGCCGGCGCAGCTCGGTCTCCGGGTCCGAGGTCAGCCCGGTGTGCACCGGCCCCGGCTGCACCACCGCGCTGCGCGGCGCGGTCAGCCAGCGGAACCGCTGCCCCGGGTTGTCCGACGCCGCCGGACCGGCCTGCGGTCCGCCCTCGCAGACCGCTTCGATCCCCTGCAGCGCCCGCCGCACCCCGGACACGTCGGCCACCGGGTCCAGCGCCAGCAGCCGCGCCTGGTCCAGATGGGTCCGGGCGGCCAGGTGGGCGCTCTGCCGGCAGTACAGCAGCACGCCCACGTTGACGCACTCACCGCGCTCCACCCGGGGCACCGCCCGGATCACCGCGTACTCGTAGTCGTGCAGCTCGGCGACGGCCGGCAGGGCCGACCGGATCGGCTCGGTCATGCGGACACCTCCGGCAGCCAGTCGCGCGGACCGGCCAGTCGCTCGGTCAACTGGGTGCGGTACGCCGCGCGCACCGCCTCGGGCGAGTCGAAGCCGGGCTCGTCCACCAGCCAGACGTCCGGGATCCGCGCCACCGCCTCCTCGATCGCCATCTCGGCCAGCGGCGCGAGCGCCTTGTCGGCGGCGAGCAGGTCCGGCTCGGCGCGCAGCAGCGCGTGGTCGGAGGCGTCGTACGGCCGGCGGATCCAGGCGGCGGCACCGGCCCAGTGGTGGTGGAAGATCAGGCTCGCGCCGTGGTCGATGAGCCGCAGTCCACCGGTGGCGACCAGCAGATTGGGGTTGCGCCAGGAGCGGTCGACGTTGCCGATGAGGGCGTCGAACCAGAGCACCTGCCCGGCCAGCCCGGCGTCCACGTCGAAGCAGAGCGGGTCGAAGTTGAGCGCGCCGCTGACGAAGGCCATGCCCAGGTTGAGCCCGCCGCTGGCGCGCATCTGGTCCTGGATCTGCGGGTCGGGCTCGCTGCGGGCCAGCACCGGGTCCAGGTCGACGGTCACCAGCTCGGGCACCGGCAGTCCGAGCCGCCGGCCGAGTTCCCCGGCCAGCACCTCCGCCACCAGCGCCTTGCGGCCCTGCGCCGCGCCGACCCATTTCAGCGCGTACAGCCGCCTGTCGTCGGCCTCGACCAGGCCCGGCATCGAGCCGCCTTCTCGCAGTGGCGTCACATAACGGACCGCCGTCACCTCGGGGAGCACGGCCGACAGCCTATCGGGCATATGCACGGGGCGGGTGTCGCCCGGCCCACTCGCCCGGTCCTCTTGCCCGGCCCACTTGCCCGGCCCGCTCCCCCGGCCCGCTCGCCCGGCCCACTCCCCCGCCCGGGTCGCCCCGGTGGCAGCCCCCGCCGCTCCGTGCGAACGTGGCGGACAGTAGCCGGGGAACGCTACGGCCACGACCCGCAACCGGCCACGACCCGCATCGGCCATGACCCGCACCACCGCACTCGCACCGCCGCGTCCGCGCCGCCACCACCGCGCCCACCGAGGGCCGCGCCGTGGCGGAACGGCCCCCGGCGCCACGACCCGCGGCGGAACGACCTGCACTGTGAGGGACGCACGATGGAACGAGCCCGGATCCTGATCGTGGGCGGCGGCTTCGCCGGACTGGAGTGCGCGCGCCGGCTGGAGCGCAAGCTCTCCCCGGCGGAGGCGGAGATCTCCCTGGTCACCCCGTTCAGCTACCAGCTCTACCTGCCGCTGCTGCCGCACGTGGCGGCCGGTGTGCTCACACCGCAGTCGGTGGCCGTCTCGCTGCGGCGCTCGCTGCGCCGCACCCACATCGTCCCCGGCGGCGCGATCGGGGTGGACCCGGCCGCCAAGGTCTGCGTGGTGCGCAAGATCACCGACGAGGTGGTGGCACAGAAGTACGACTACCTGGTGCTGGCCCCCGGCAGCGTCACCCGCACCTTCGACATCCCCGGTCTGACCGACTACGCGCGCGGCATGAAGACCCTCGCCGAGGCGGCGTACGTCCGTGACCATGTGATCGCCCAGCTGGACCTCGCCTCGGCCACCCCGGACCAGCGGGAGCGCGAGTCCCGGCTCCAGTTCGTGGTGGTCGGCGGCGGCTACGCCGGGACCGAGACCGCCGCCTGCCTCCAGCGCCTCACCACGGCCGCCGCCCACCGCTACCCGCGGCTGGACGCCCGGCGGATCAAGTGGCACCGGCAGATCAAGTGGCACCTCATCGACATCGCCCCCAAGCTGATGCCCGAGCTCGGCGACGCCCTCGGCACCGCCGCCCTGGAGGTGCTGCGCGAGCGCGGCATCGAGGTCTCGCTGGGCGTGTCGGTGGCCGAGGTCGGCGCCGAGTCGGTGAAGTTCACCGACGGCCGGGTGCTCCCCTGCCGGACCCTGATCTGGACGGCCGGCGTCGCCGCGAGCCCGCTGATCGCCACCCTGGACGCGGAGACGGTGCGCGGGCGGATCGCGGTGACGGCGGAGATGCGGGTGCCCCCGTTCGAGGGCGTGTTCGCGCTCGGCGATGCCGCCGCCGTCCCCGACCTCGCCAAGGGCGACGGCGCGATGTGCCCGCCGACCGCCCAGCACTCGGCCCGCCAGGGCCGGACGGTGGCCAACAATGTGATCGCCGCGCTCCGCAACCAGCCCCTGGAGCCCTACTACCACAAGGACTTGGGCTTGGTGGTGGACCTCGGTGGCAAGGACGCCGTCTCCAAGCCGCTCGGGGTGGAGCTGCGCGGCGTGCCGGCGCAGCTGGTGGCGCGCGGTTACCACCTGATGGCGATGCGCACCAATGCCGCCAAGTTCCGGGTCGGCGCGAACTGGCTGCTCAACGCGACCGCCGGCGACGACTTCGTGCGCACCGGGTTCCTCGCCCGCCAGCCCGCCCGGCTCCGTGACTTCGAGTACACCGACGCCTATCTGACGAGGGACCAGGTCAAGGAGCACACCCAGGCACTGCTCGCCAAGGGCTGACCGGAACCACGGGAACGGGACGACCTCGCCCTGCCCCGCCGAACCGACGACGCACGTCGCCCTGTCCCCCGCCGCACAGGCGGGGAACAGGGCGACGTCCCGTTCCCGTCGGCTACTTCGCCGTCAGATACATCCCACTGGCGTCCTGTCCGGCGGTGTTGCGGCACCCCCAGTCGCCGCTGGTCCGCCCGTACAGCAGGGTCAGGCAGCGCCCGAGCGCCTGCTGCGCGTAGTAGTTGGGGTGCAGCGACTCCTGCAGGGTGCCCTGCGAGGCGTTGAGCCCGCCGTCCAGGAACCGCGCCCACTCGCTGGTGGTCGCGGACGGTGCGCTGGTGGAACTGGCCTGGCGGGTCGCCTTGGAGCAGACCTCGCGGCCCTGGAGCATGTCGCTCAGGTCCAGGAACTGCACGCCCTTGGCCTGGGCCACCCCGGCGAGCGCCCGGGAGATCTGCGGCACCAGCGAGTCGCGCGCCCAGTCCGCGTCACCGTTCCAGAGCGGACAGCCGCCGGTGTCCGAGCGGCTCCAGCCGCTCTCGGGGTAGCGGATCTCGGCGGCGCGCGGGATCGGCGAGGGGTAGGACTGCAGCACGATCCGGTAGTCCCCGGCCGCGTACCCGGCGCCCGCCATCACGGCGCGGATCTCGTCGAGCGCCTTGCCGACGCCGGCCATCGCGGCCGGCATCCGGCCGTCGACCGCGTCCTGCTGGTCGTCGTTGCAGTAGGAGTACCAGACGAGGTAGTCCTGCACGCAGGTCGAGATCACGTCGCCGAAGCCGAGGTCGTTGCCGCCGATCGACAGGGTGACCAGCTTGACGTTGTTCTGCCGGGCCACGGTGGCGAGCTGGTCGGCCTGCGGGGCCTCGCCCTTGAACGACTGCCCGCCGTTGGCGGCGCGGAAGACGTTGGCGGCGACGGCGCCCGAGCAGGCCAGGTTGATCTGGGTCTGGGCCACGGTCGGCGCGCTGCGCACCTCGGCCACGTCCGAGCGGTCGCACCCGCTCGTGTAGGTGGCGCCGTAGATCCGGCTCGGGTCGTAGCCGCTGCCGGTCCAGGCCCGGTCGGTGCCGGCCCGGTTGCCGCCGCCGGTGACGGAGTTGCCCTTCCAGCGGCCGGCCTCCCCGGAGATGTAGCTGTCGCCGAGGCTGACGCTGGCGGTCGGGCCGCTCGGGGTGGCGGCCCGGGCCGGGGCGGCGGTTCCCGCCACCAGTCCGGTGGCGGCGAGCGGCAGGGCGAGCGCGGCGGCGAGCAGCCGTCCGCGCCACCGGGCGGTGGTGCGGGAAATGCTCGAACGGTTTTCGGGCACGACGGAACTCCAACGATCGGTCTCGCCCGCAGGTGGGGGCGGGGAGACACGGGGTGAGGGTAGGCCGCCGGCCGGTGGCGCGATGAACATGACACGCCCACGCTTGTTACCGCTAGGTATCTGCAGTGAATTTCTCGGCCTGTTACCAATCGGTATTGATCGACTCGGATCATTTCTGG
>NZ_JZWY01000716.1:0-4922 GCF_000966955.1 Streptomyces sp. NRRL S-495 | reverse complement strand
GATCCGGATCGAATCGAAATTGGTATCGCCATTGACCTGGAATCGGAGGCCGTTCCATTCCCCAGAGGCCGGCCGGACCGAATCAGATCAGCCGCGACGGCGCCCCGTCCGCCCCCGCCCCGGCGATCCCGTGCCACCCGCTCAGCACGGACGCCAGGTCCTCCGCCAACCGCCCGGCATCGGCCGGGTCCAGCTGCGCGACCGTGACCCGCAGCCCGGGCGGCGACTGGAGCCGGTAGCGCGCGCCCGGCGCCACGACCCAGCCGCGCTGCACCAGGGCGGCCAGTGCGACGGCCTCGTCCGGCACCGGCACCCAGACGTTCAGCCCGCTCGCCCCGTGCGCCGCGACGCCGCGCGCGGCCAGTTCGCCGATCAGCGCCCCCCGGCGCGCCCGGTAGGCACCGGCCACCCGCTCCACCGGCGCGGCGTCGGTGCGCCACAGCTCGGCCACCGCGTGCTGGAGCAGATGGCTGACCCACCCGGCACCCAGCCGCTGGCGCCCGAGCACCCGTCCGACGGTGTCCTCGTCGCCCACCGCGACCGAGAGCCGCAGGTCCGGCCCGTAGGCCTTGGCCGCCGAGCGCACCACCGCCCAGTGCCGCGAGCCCGCGCCGGCCAACGGGTGATAGGGCTGATCGACGATGCCGTGTCCGTGGTCGTCCTCGATCAGCAGCACGTCCGGACGGGCGGACAGGACGGCGCGCAGCTCCCCGGCCCGCCCGGCGGTGAGGTGACGACCACCGCCCGGGCGCCGCCGTCCAGCGCCTCGGCGAGCGCACCGGGCAGCGGGCCGGCGTCGTCGAGCCGGACCGGCGCCGCGCGCAGGCCGAGCGCCGGCAGCAGGTCCAGCAGGCTGCCCCAGCCCGGGTCCTCGACGGCGACGGCGTCACCGGGGCGCAGCCGGGTGACCAGGATCCGCTCGATGGTGTCCAGCGAGCCGGAGGCGACGGCGATCGGCCCGGAGGGCAGGCCGTCCGCGGCGAAGGCCGCGCCGGCCAGCGCGAGCAGTCCGGGGTCGGCGACCGGGTCCCCGTAGCGGACCGGTTCGCGGCGGGCGGCCTCGGCGGCGGCCGCGAGGGCCCGGGTGAGGTCGGGCAGCAGCGCCGGGTCGGGGTTGCCGTGGGAGAGGTCGCGGGCGTGCGCCGGGACGGGCAGCCGGATCTCGTCGCGCGGGGTGTGGGCGGGGCGCGGCCGGATCCGGCTGCCCTTGCGGCCGGCGGTCTCGATCACCCCCCGGTCGCGGAGCAGCCGGTAGGCGGCGGCCACGGTGTTGGGGTTGACGCCGAGTTCGGCCGCGAGGTCGCGCAACGGCGGCAACGGCGTCCCGGGGGCGAGTTGTCCACCGCTGACGCCCCGCTCGATCTCGGCCGCAATCTCGCTGGCACGCCGACCGGTGATCCGATAGTCTCCTAGCACAAAACAGAGTATGCACTAGTACATAGAGGTTGTCATGTCGACAGTACCGGACAACGACACGTCCTACGCCCGCACCCCGCGCACCACCCCCACCCGCTACAAGGACCGGGCCACCTGGGAGCGCGAGGCGATCCACGCGGTCCTGGACGCCACCTACCTCTGCCACCTCGGCTTCGTCGTCGACGGCGCGCCGGTCGTGCTGCCCACCATCCACGCCCGGGTCGGCGACCGCCTCTACGTGCACGGTTCCACGGGCAGCCGGCCGCTGCGCGGCGCCCGGGGCGAGCAGGGCCTGCCGGTCTGCCTCACCGTCACCCTGGTCGACGCGCTGGTGCTGACCAAGTCGGCCTTCAACCACTCGGTCAACTTCCGCTCGGTGGTGGCGCACGGCACCGCGTACCAGGTCACCGACCCCGAGGAGCTGGGCATCGCGCTGGACGCCCTGGTCGACCAGGTCGTGCCCGGCCGCTCCGCCGAGGTCCGCCCGGCCAACGCCAAGGAACTCGCCGCCACCGCGGTGATCCGGCTCGACCTCGACGAGGTCTCGGCCAAGAGCCGGACCGACCTCGCCGCCGACGACGCCGAGGACCTCGACCTGCCCTACTGGGCCGGCCTGGTCCCGGTCACCAGCGGCTACGGCACACCCCTGCCGGACGCCTCCACCACCGTGCCGCTCCCCGCGAACCTGCGCGCGCTCACCGCCCCGAGCCCCGCCCCCGACCCGAGTAGCGACCCCGACCCGAGCACCGGGGCCGACGACTCCACCCGCTCCGCCGGCTGACCGGGGGCCCCGATGCTGATCCGTTCCTGGGACCGCGGCGACGAAGCCGAATGGCGCGCCTGGCTCGCCGAGGGCCGCGACTTCGGCCTGCTCGCCGCCAACGGCGGGCCGGGCCAAGGCCCGGTACTCGTCCCCACCCACTTCCTGCTGGACGCCGACCGCGGCGAGATCCTGCTCCACCTCGCCGCCCCCAACCCCCTGCTCCCGGCCGTCCGGGCCGACCCGGAGGTCACCCTCGCGGTCACCGACGACTACGCCTTCGCCCCCGGCCACTGGCGCGGCGAACCCGGCACGCCGACCAGTTACTACGCCTCGGTGCACTTCCACGCCACCGCGTCACTGGTCACCGACCCGACCGGCAAGGCGGAGATCCTCAACCGCCAGCTAACCCACTTCCAGCCCGAGCGCCCGGACGTCCGGGTCACCCCCGGCGAGGGGGAGTTCGCCCGGCTGCTCCCCGGCCTGACCGGGCTGCGCCTGACCGTCCGCGAGGTCCGCGCCAAGTTCAAGTACGACGACAAGAAGCCGGCCGCCGAGCAGTACGCGATGGCCGACCGGCTCGCCGAGCGGGACCGGGGCGTGGACGCCGGGGCCCGCACCCAGCTGCTGCGCCGCAACGCCCGCCGCTCCGGCGCGGTCCGGAGGACACGCCCCGGGCCCGTTCCCCCGGACCGCGCGATCAACTGACGCTCCATCACCCGTTCGGCCCATTCATCGAGGCACCGCCGCCCGGGCACTGGTCGAATGTGAGCCGAACCCTGCCCGCTCGGCCGCGCGGACGGGACCGTCGACCCGGGGAGCGTGCGTGTCCAGGACCCAGACCCATCCGGCATCCGGCGAGGCGCACCTCGGGCACGTCGTCTTCATCTCGGCCGCCGCCGCGATGGGCGGGTTCCTGTTCGGCTACGACAGCGCCGTGATCAACGGTGCGGTGACGGGCATCCAGAAGCACTTCGGGGTCGGCAACGGCACGACGGCCTTCGTGGTCGCGATCGCCCTGCTCGGCTCGGCGGCCGGGGCGGTCGTGGCCGGGCGGCTCGCCGACCACCTGGGCCGGGTGCGCACCATGCTGCTGGCCGCGGCCCTGTTCGCGATCAGCGGCCTCGGCTCGATGTTCCCGCCGAACCTGGAGCTGCTGGCCACCTGGCGGGTGGTCGGCGGCGTGGCGATCGGCATCGCCTCGGTGATCGCGCCGACGTACATCGCCGAGGTCGCCCCGACCGCCTACCGGGGCCGGCTGGCCTCGTTCCAGCAGATGGCGATCGTGCTCGGCATCACCGTCTCCCAGCTCGCCAACTGGGCGCTCAACCAGGCCGCCGGCGGCGAGTCCACCGGCCACCTCGGCGGCATCCAGGCCTGGCAGTGGATGCTCGGCGTGGAGACGATCCCGGCCCTGGTCTACGGACTGATGGCGATGTCCATCCCCGAGTCGCCGCGCTATCTGATCGCCGACAACCGGGAGCAGCAGGCTCGCAAGGTGCTGCTGGAGGTCGAGGGCGAGGGTGTCGACCTGGACGCCCGGGTGGCCGAGATCCACTCGGTGCTGGCGTCCACCCACAAGCCCCGGCTCAAGGACCTGCTGGGCGGCCGGTTCGGGCTGCTGCCGATCGTCTGGGTCGGTATCGGCGCCTCGGTGTTCCAGCAGTTCGTCGGCATCAACGTAATCTTCTACTACTCCTCCTTCCTCTGGCAGTCGGTCGGCATCAACGAGTCGAACTCACTGCTGATCAGCCTCTCCACCTCGATCGTCAACGTGGTCGGCACGGTGATCGCGATGGCCCTGGTCGACCGGATCGGCCGCAAGCCGCTCGCCCTGGCCGGCTCGGCCGGGATGGCCGCCGCACTGGCCACCGCCGCCTGGGCGTTCTCCTACCGGCAGGGCACCGGCGACTCCGCCACCCTGGACGACACCTACGCGACGGTCGCGCTGGTCGCCGCGCACGTCTTCGTGTTCTGCTTCGCGTTCTCCTGGGGCGTGGTGGTCTGGGTCCTGCTCGGCGAGATGTTCCCCAACCGGATCCGCGCGCTCGCGCTGTCGGTCGCCGCCTCCGCCCAGTGGATCGCCAACTGGGCGATCACCGTCAGCTTCCCCGACCTCGCCGACTGGAACCTCTCGGCGACCTACGTCATCTACACGGTCTTCGCGCTGCTCTCCATCCCGTTCGTGGCCTTCTGCATCAAGGAGACCAAGGGCCGCGCCCTGGAGGAGATGGGCTGACCGCCCCGCCCGACCGGCCGCGCTACCGGCCCCCGACCAACCCCGCACCGGCCCCCGACCCGCCGCCGCGCCCGGCGGCCCGTCCCCCGAGAGGAAGCCATGCCTGACCAGGGCGGCTCCCGGCAGAACGTCACCTTCCCCAGCGGCGGCCACCAGGCCCACGGCTATCTGGCCCGTCCTCCCCAGGGCGTCGGCCCCGGCCTGGTGGTGGTCCAGGAGTGGTGGGGCCTGACCCCGTACCTGGCCGACGTGGCGGACCGGTTCGCCGCCGAGGGCTTCACCGTCCTCGCACCGGACCTCTTCGGCGGCGCGACCAGCCACGACCGCGCCGAGGCGGCCCGGCTCGAGCGCGAGCTGCCGGTCGAGCGGGCGGTGCGGGACCTCGGCGGAGCGGTCGACCTGCTGCTCGGCCTGGACGGCGTGGTCGGCGACGCGGTCGGCGTGGTCGGCTTCTGCATGGGCGGCGGCTTCGCCCTGCTGCTGGCCGCCGCCGAGGGCGACCGGGTG
>NZ_JZWY01000715.1:0-13036 GCF_000966955.1 Streptomyces sp. NRRL S-495 | reverse complement strand
GCCGAGGGCGACCGGGTGGCGGCGGCGGTCCCGTTCTACGGCCTGCCGCCCGACCCGGACTTCGAGTACCGGGGCCTGACCGCCCATGTGCTCGGCCACTACGGGGAGCACGACCGTTCCCTCCCGATGGCCGCCGTCGACGAGGCCGCGATCAGGATCGGCGAGGCCACCGACATCCGCCCGGAGTTCCACTTCTACCCGGCCGGGCACGCCTTCATGAACGAGGAGAACCTGCTCGGCACCTACGACCCGCTCCAGGCGGCGATCGCCTGGAAGCGCACCCTGGCCTTCCTCTGGGGCCACCTGGGCTGAGCCCCCGAGGGCGCCCCGGCGTCGGTCCGTTTATCGGATGGACACGGACCACCCGCCCCGGCATAGTCGCGGAGTGCAGAGCCAGTCACCGCCCCCGCCCACCGGCCGCTTCGCCTGGGCGAGCCGCAACTTCCGGATCCAGACCGCCGCCACCGTGGTCAGCGGGCTCGGCAACGCCGGCGCCCCCATCGCCACCGCCTTCGCGATCCTCGACGGCGGCGGCTCGACCGCCGACGTCGGCTACGTCACCGCGGCCCGGCTGCTGCCCACCGTCCTGCTGCTGGTGATCGGCGGCGCGCTCGCCGACCGGCTGCCGCGCCACCATGTGATGGTCGGCGCCAACCTGTTCAGCGCCGTCTCCCAGGGCGCCCTCGCCCTCCTGGTCCTGACCGGCGAGCCGACACTCTGGCAGCTGATGCTGTTCTCGGCCGGTGCCGGCGCCGGTTACGCCTTCTACTCCCCCGCCTCCGGCGGCATGATCCTGGAGAGCGTCACCCCCGAGCACGCCGCCCGGGCCTTCTCGGTCTACCGGATGGGCTTCAACGGCGCGCAGATCGGCGGCGCCGCGCTCGGCGGCGCGCTGACCGCGGCGGTCGGCGCCGGGTGGGTGCTCGCCCTGGACGCCGCCTGCTTCCTGGCCGCCGCCGCGCTGCGCTTCCTGCTCGAACCGCAGGCGCCGAGCGCCCCGGCCGAGGACGGCGGAATGCTCCGCGACCTGCGCGAGGGCTGGCAGGAGTTCTCCTCCCGCCGCTGGCTCTGGGTCATCGTGCTCCAGTTCTCGGTGCTGGTCGCCTGCGTCGGCGCGGTCGAGGCGGTGTACGGGCCCGCCGTGGCGAAGGAACGGCTCGGGGGCGCCCGCGACTGGGGCCTGGCGATGGCGGCCTACGGCGTCGGCCTGGTCGCCACCGGTGTGCTGATGGTCCGCTGGCAGCCGCGCCGGATCCTGCTGGTCGGCAACTGGGGTGTGTTCCTGTTCGGCGTGCCCGCACTGGCCCTGGCGGTGTCCGCCCCGCTGCCGGTGCTCTGCGCGGCGATGTTCCTCTCCGGCGTCGGCGTCACCGTCTTCGGCGTCAACTGGATGATCGCGCTGCAGCAGGAGATCCCGGCCGAGGCGTTCTCCCGGGTCGCCGCCTACGACGAGCTCGGCTCGCTCTCGCTGGCGCCGCTCGGCACCGCCCTCGCCGGCCCGGCCGCCGACCTGCTCGGCCTGTCCGGCGCGCTCTGGACCTGCGCGGTGGTCTCCCTGGTGCTCAGCGCCGCCGTCCTGCTGGAACCGCAGGTCCGCCGGCTCTCCCGACGCCCCGCCGAGCCGCCCGCCGACCTCCTCCCGGAGCCCGTGGCAGCGCAGTGAGCCCGGAGCCCGTCACGGCGCAGTGAGCCGGATCGCGGCCCACTCCGAGCGCCCCCGGTGCGCCCCCGTGTGCGCCCTTCGGCGGGCAACCGCCGGGGGTCCCGGCTCGTCCGACCAGGTGACGACGCACGAGACCTGGGGGGCGCCCGATGCCGAAGCCACTGCTGTTCCTGGACGTCGACGGCGTGCTCAACCCGGTCTGTCCCCACCCCGGGGCCGGGTTCGACGTCCACACCCTGCTCGGCTACACCGTGCTGCTCTCCGCCCGCCACGGCAGTTGGCTGCGCGAACTGGCCGGGACGTACGAACTGGTCTGGGCGACAACGTGGGAAGAACACGCCAACACCCACATCTCCCCGGCGATCGGCCTTCCCGAGCTGCCCTTCGTCCGCTTCACCGGCTACGTCCCGCAGCCCGGCGACCCGCGTGTCCCGCTGATGGAAATGTTCTCCGCCCGCAAGTGGGCACCCCTGCTGCGCTACGCGGCGGGCCGCCCCTTCGCCTGGATCGACGACGTCATCCCGCCCCGTCTGGTCCGCGGCTCGCTCTGGCGGCGCGACCGGGTGCTGCTGCCGATCGACCCCGGCGAGGGGCTCGAACGGCGCCACGTGGACCGGCTGCTGTCCCGCCCGCCGCGACCCGGCGCGACGTCCCCGGTCAAGCGCCGGGCGGCCGGCTGACGGTCGCGGCCCCGCGGTGTCCTCCCCGGTCAGCCGGTGGGCAGCCAACCGACGTGCCCGGCCAGCAGCGCGTACCCGACGAACGCCACCGTGTCGATCAGCGCGTGCGCCACCACCAGCGGCATCACCCGCCCCCAACGCCGGTACAGCAGGCAGAACACCACACCCATCACGATGTTCCCGACCAGCCCGCCGACCCCCTGGTACAGGTGGTACGAACCGCGCAGCAGCGAACTCGCCGCCAGCGCGGCCGGCCACGTCCAGCCCAGCTGCGTCACCCGGCGCAGCAGGTAGCCGAGGACGACGACCTCCTCCAGGATCGCGTTCTGCCAGGCCGAGAGGACCAGCACCGGGATCCGCCACCAGACGTCCGGCAGCCCGGACGGCGCGACCGTCAGGTTGTAGCCGGCCGCCTGCGAGCCCAGGTAGAGCACCAGCCCGGAGCCGCCGATCGCCGCCGCCACGGCCGCGCCACGGCCGAGGTCGCGCAGCTTCTGCCCGAGGTCGAAGCCCAGCACCCGCAGCGACACGCCCTCGCGGACCAGCAGATAGCCGACCAGCACGACCGGCATCAGCCCGCGGCCGATGTAGTAGAGCTGCCAGACCAGGTCGAGCCAGGGCCGGCCGGGCGCGCGCGAGCCGTTCAGGGTGGCCACCTGCTGGCCGAGCTTCAGGGTCTCGGTGAGCGAGCCGGTGAAGCTGATCAGCGCGCCGACACCGCTCGCCCCGAGCGAGAGGCCGAGGACGGTCAGCAGTTCCACACCGAGCAGCCGACGGGTCGGCTTCGCGGTCTCCGGTGCGGTCGGAACGGTCGTCACGGGGGTGCTCCAGCGCGGACGGCGGCGGGCGGACGGTGCTCCGGCCACCGGCGGACGACGACGGCGGACCGGAGCGGTCATCCTTCCACAGCCCGCCGCGCGGGCCCCGGGGTGGATCGGGGGAGGATCCGGGGGCGGGGCCTACCCCACCGGCCAGGTGTGCACCGGCTCGCCGCCGCGCATGTGCTCCATGTAGCGCCGGGTCATCGCCGCGAGCGCGGACGGGCGGTCCGTCCCGTACTGCTCGCGCAGCCGGTGGAAGGTCGCGCTCTGCCAGGCCGCGCCGTTGGTCCGGCGCAGACAGCGCTGCTCGATGATGCCGAGGTAGCGGTCCCGGTCGGCCGGCTCCACACCCCATGCGTCCAGCCCCTGGTGCGCCATCGGCAGCAGCTCGTTGAGCACCAGGTCGACGGCGGAGACCGAGGTCGTCCCGCCGCCGCGCCCGGCCCGGCCGGACCGGGGCCACTGGAACTCCGCGTCGATGCCGTACCGGGCCGCCTGCCGGAAGTTCTCGTCGGCCAGTTCGAACGGCAGCCTGGTCCAGATCGGCCGGGACTGCTCGGCCAGCACCCGCACCACGCCGTAGTAGAAGGCGGCGTTGGCGAGCGTGTCGGCCACGGTCGGCCCGGCCGGCAGCGCCCGGTTCTCCACCCGCAGGTGCGGCACGCCGCCGCTGACGTCGTACACCGGCCGGTTCCACCGGTAGATGGTGCCGTTGTGCAACCGCATCTCGGCGAGCCTCGGCACCCCGCCGGAGGCCAGCACCTTCGCCGGGTCCTCGTCGTCGCAGATCGGCAGCAGCGCCGGGAAGTACCGCAGGTTCTCCTCGAACAGGTCGTAGGCCGAGTCCACCCAGCGTTCGCCGAACCAGGTGATCGGCCGCACGCCCTGGGCCTTGAGCTCCGCCGAACGGGTGTCGCAGGCCTGCTGGAACAGCACCGGCCGGGTCTCCCGCCACAGCTCCCGGCCGAACAGGAACGGCGAGTTGGCGCCCAGCGCGAGCTGCGGCCCGCAGATCGCCTGGGCGGCGTTCCAGACCGAGGAGAACCGCTCCGGGGTGACCTGGAGGTGGAGTTGCAGCGAGGTCGCGGCGGCCTCGGCGACCATCGTGATCGAGTCCAGTTCGAGGTGCTCCACGCCCTCGATGTCCAGGGTGATGTCCTCGCCGCGGGCGGCCAGGATCTGGTCGCTGAGCAGGCTGTACCGCTGGTTGTGGGACATCGCGTCGAGCCCGGTGTGGTCGAGCTCCAGGGTCGGCAGGATGCCGACCATCACGATCCGCGCACCGGCCTCCCCTGCCCTCCGGTCGGCGTAGCGGAGGCCGGTGTCGATCTCCTCGCGCAGCTCCTCGAAGACGTGTCCGCCGAGCCGGTGCGGCGCGATGTTGACCTCGATGTTGAAGCGGCCGAGCTCGGTCTGGAAGTCGGCGGAGCCGATCGAGGTGAGCACCTGCGCGTTGTTCAGCACCGGAAGGCCCTGCTCATCGGCCAGATTGAGCTCGATCTCCAGGCCCATCACGGCCTTCGGACGGTCGAAGCGGTCCTCGCGGAGCATCCGGCCGAGCGTCTCCAGGCAGGACTGGAGCTTGCGGCGGTACATCTGCCGGTCCGACAGTTCCGCTCGAGTCGCCACGACCTTCTCGCCCATGGTCCCCTCCTCCTGAGCCGGCCGGCCCTCGACCGTGCAAGCATCATGCCCACCCCGAAGATCGATACCCGAATGCTTCGAATGGCTTGCAATGCAAGGGAACTGACGCTGTTTCAGCTCAACTGCCGACTTGCCCGGCGCCACCGCCTGTGATAAACAGGTCACCCTGCGCACCTGTTCGAGTAGAATTCGCACTGCGCCAACGGCGCGGCCGGCCATCGCCCGAGACCCGAGGACGGCCGCCGCGCCGGCACCGCGATCCTGCCCAACCGGACAAGGCCCAGGTCCCGTCACCGCCGACGCACCCGCCATGCCGGTATGCCGCACTCGCACGCCGATCTCGCACGGAGAGGCGACCTTGCCATGACTCTGCAGACCCCCCAGCCCCCGCCCAGTGCCCTGCGCGCGGTGCTCGCCGCACTCGACTCGGAGACAGCGCTGCGCCAGCCCGCCGCCGCCGCGCTGCGCCGTCCGACCGGGCCCCTCCTCCCCGCGCACCCGCTCGCCGTCCACGTCCTGGACGGGCCGCGGGCCGAACTCGCCGCCGCCCGCCGGACCGGATGGCGCTTCCTGATCAAGGACGGCACCGAGGTCGCGGCAGCGGCCGAGGTGGTGCAGGGCCCCGAGGGCCATGCCTTCTCGCACTTCACCGCCGGCCCCTATCTGGACTCGACCGTCAGAGCACTGCGCCAGGCGTGGCAGCTCGCCCAGGCCTCCCGGACCCGCTGCCAGCCGAGGCTGCTGACCTTCCCGGGCCAGTACGCGACGGCGCTGTGGCTGCACAGTCCGGACGGCGGTCCCGGCGCCGATCTGCTGATCCCACTGGCCCCGGCGCCGATGGGGGTCACCGCGCACCGCGCCCACCCGGCCGCCGAACTGCTGCCGGTCCTGGCCCGGGGCCCGCTCGCCCGCTCACCGATCGCCCGCCCGCTGCTCCTCGGTACCCACGCCGATCCGGCGCGGCTCGCCTCCGGGGCGCTCTGACCCGTCGCCGACCACCTCGACGACCACCTCGACGACCTCCGTCGGGCGCCACCCGATCGGCTCACCCGTCCGGACCCACCCGTCCGGGCCATCCGGCATGGCCCGGACGGACCGTCGGACCCATGACCCGTCCGGCACCGATTCCGGCCGCTCACCACCTGAACGGGTGATCTCTGGCCGGGGGTTGTGGCGCGTGTCACGAAATCGCTGCGCGCGGGTCCCGGGATGCCGACACTGGGAACCAGCGTGGAAGGACCTCCTGTCCTACCCACTTGAGCGCCGGTCCACACCTGGCCCGGCGCCGGACAGGATCCGACCGCCGCGGCGGCGCCCGACGGCCATCCGGCGGCACCGCATCACGGGGAGGATCGCGGAGCGAAGCGAGGGTACGCGTATGTGCCAGCACCGTCCTGAGTGTCCGTCGGCCGAGTCCGAGGACCGCGAGGCCGCCGTCACGGTGGCCTGTCACCCGGAACAGGGGTGGAGCCTGCTCTGCAACGGCGTCCTGCTCTTCGAGGACACCGGCGAGCTGCTGCCCGACGGCCGGGTGATCGCCCCGCGCCGTCCGGCCGCCAGCGCGGTCTGAGCCGCCGGGCCGACCCGGGGGCGACGCACCGGCCGCACCCCGGCAGCACCAGCCGCCCGAGCCGCAGGCACAGCCGAGCACCACGGGGCACCACAGGGCACCACGGAGCACCACAGGGCAGGGCCCCGGCGGAAACACCGCCGGGGCCCTGTCGCATGCCGTTCCGTCCGCCGTCCGGTCCGGACGGCGCGCCGGGATCAGGCGCCGTACTCGTCCATCGGCGGGCAGGAGCAGACCAGGTTGCGGTCGCCGTACGCGCCGTCGATCCGGCCGACCGGCGGCCAGTACTTGTCCGCCGGGTTCACGCCGGCCGGGAAGACCGCCTCCTGCCGCGAGTAGCCGTGCGCCCAGTCGCCGGCCAGGGTGGCGGCGGTGTGCGGGGCGTTGCGCAGCGGGTTGTCGTCGGCGGCCCACTCGCCCGAGCCGACCTTCTCGATCTCGGCCCGGATCTCGATCATCGCGTCGCAGAACCGGTCGATCTCGTGCAGGTCCTCGGACTCGGTCGGCTCGATCATCAGCGTGCCGGCGACCGGGAACGACATGGTCGGCGCGTGGAAGCCGTAGTCGATCAGGCGCTTGGCGATGTCGTCCACCGTCACGCCGGTCTCCTTGGAGAGCGGGCGCAGGTCGATGATGCACTCGTGCGCCACCAGGCCGCCGGGGCCGGTGTAGAGCACCGGGAAGTGCGGGGCCAGCCGCTTGGCGATGTAGTTGGCGCTCAGCACCGCGACCTGGGTGGCGCGCTTGAGGCCCTCGCCGCCCATCAGCCGGACGTAGGACCAGGAGATCGGCAGGATGCCCGCCGAGCCCCACGGGGCGGCCGAGATCGGGCCGACACCGGTGGCCGGGCCGGCCTCCGCCTGCAGCGGGTGGTTCGGCAGGTACGGCGCGAGGTGCGCGCGCACCGCGACCGGGCCGACGCCGGGGCCGCCGCCGCCGTGCGGGATGCAGAAGGTCTTGTGCAGGTTCAGGTGCGAGACGTCCGCGCCGAACTTGCCCGGCTTGGCGAGGCCGACCAGGGCGTTGAGGTTGGCGCCGTCGACGTAGACCTGGCCGCCGGCCTCGTGCACCAGGCCGCAGATCTCGGTGATCTGGGTCTCGTACACGCCGTGGGTGGACGGGTAGGTGACCATCAGCACGGACAGGTTGTCGCGGTGCTGCTCGATCTTGGCCTTGAGGTCCTCGACGTCGACGTCACCGTCGACCAGGGTCTTGACCACGACCACCCGCATACCGGCCATGACCGCGGAGGCGGCGTTGGTGCCGTGCGCGGAGGACGGGATGAGGCAGATGTCGCGCTGGGTGTCGCCGTTGCCGTGGTGGTACGCGCGGACGGCCAGCAGACCGGCCAGCTCGCCCTGGGAACCGGCGTTCGGCTGGATGGAGACGGCGTCGTAGCCGGTCACCTCGACCAGCTGCTGCTCCAGGCCGCGGATCAGGGTGAGGAAGCCCGCGGCCTGGTCGACCGGCGCGAAGGGGTGCAGCTGGCCGAACTCCGGCCAGGTCACCGACTCCATCTCGGTGGTCGCGTTGAGCTTCATGGTGCAGGAGCCCAGCGGGATCATGCCGCGGTCCAGCGCGTAGTCCCGGTCCGACAGGCGGCGCAGGTAGCGCAGCATGGCGGTCTCGGAGCGGTGGCTGTGGAAGACCGGGTGGGTCAGGTACTCGTCCTCGCGCAGCAGCGCGGCGGGCAGGGTGTCGGCGTTCTCCGCCACCTCGACGGCCTCGACGCCGAACGCGGCCCAGACGCCCGCCAGGTCCTCGCGGGTGGTGGTCTCGTCGGTGGAGACCGAGATCCGGTCCTCGCCGTCCTGGAAGACGTTGATGCCGTTGGCACGGGCGGCGGCGGCGATCGCGGCGGCGCGGCCCGGGACGACCGCGGTGACGGTGTCGAAGAACTCGCCGTGCAGCAGCTCGACCCCGCCGGCCCGCAGGCCCTCGGCCAGCGCGGCGGCGTAGCGGTGGGTGCGGCGGGCGATGTCGGCCAGGCCGTCGGGGCCGTGGTAGACGGCGTACATCGAGGCCATCACGGCGAGCAGCACCTGGGCGGTGCAGATGTTGCTGGTGGCCTTCTCACGGCGGATGTGCTGCTCGCGGGTCTGCAGGGCCAGACGGTAGGCGCGGTTGCCGTGGGTGTCGACGGAGACGCCGACCAGGCGGCCGGGCAGCGAGCGGGCGTACTCGGCGCGCACCGCGAGGTAACCGGCGTGCGGGCCGCCGAAGCCCATCGGCACGCCGAAGCGCTGCGAGGTGCCGCAGGCGATGTCGGCGCCGAGCGAGCCCGGGGACTTCAGCAGGGTGAGCGCGAGCAGGTCGGCGGCGACGGCGACGATCGCGCCGAGGCCGTGGGCCTGCTCTATCACCGGGGCGAGGTCGCGGACCGCGCCGGTGGCGCCCGGGTACTGGAGCAGCACGCCGAAGACGCCGCGCTCGGCGATCTCGGCCGGGATGCCCTCGGACAGGTCGGCGACGACCACCTCGACACCGGTCGGCACGGCACGGGTGTTGATCACCGCGACGGTCTGCGGCAGGGTGTCGGCGTCGACCAGGAAGACACCGCCCTTGACCTTGGTGACGCGGCGGGCCAGGGCCATCGCCTCGGCGGCCGCAGTGCCCTCGTCCAGCAGCGAGGAGCCGGAGGTGGGCAGGCCGGTCAGGTCGGCGACCAGGGTCTGGAAGTTGAGCAGCGCCTCGAGGCGGCCCTGCGAGATCTCCGGCTGGTACGGCGTGTAGGCGGTGTACCAGGCCGGGTTCTCCATGACGTTGCGGAGGATCACCGGCGGGGTGAAGGTGCCGTAGTAGCCCAGGCCGATCATCGACCGGAGGACGGAGTTGCGGTCGGCCAGCTCGCGCAGCTCGGCCAGGACCTGGGCCTCGGAGCGGCCGTCGGGCAGGTCCAGCGCGGTGATCGAGCGGATCGCCTCGGGAACGGCGGCGGTGGCCAGCTCGTCCAGCGAGCCGTAGCCGACGTGGGCCAGCATCTTCTCCTGCGCAGCGGCATCGGGGCCGATGTGGCGGTTCTCGAAGGGGCTGGCCTGTTCGAGCTCGGTGAGGGTCGCGGGGGTGGTGGGGCGTCCCGAGTTCGGCTGGGCGTTCATGGTGGTCGAGGCCTCCTGGTCACGGACCGGCGGGGGTGCGCACGCCGGGGTGCCTCGCCGCTGCGGACAACAGCGGAGGACCCGGTCGGACGAACCCGACAGGCCTCCCCCTCTGTCATCGGGACCTGAGAGCTTCGCCCGCGCGGAGCGCCGTGGGACGCCCCGCCGGCTTGCACCGTCGGTGAGGGTGGGGTCCGCCGGCTCCCTCGCCCGCGTTCCTGCCCTGCTTTCCAGAGTGACCTATCCCGCACGGTACGGATGCCTGAGAGATTCCGGGGAGGAGTTGCTCCTTCGGCGCCCCGACCAGCGGTTTCCACTGCCGGGGACTCTCCCGCGCGGGCTCGGCGGTCGCGCCCAGGGTACCAGCGGGAGGCCCGACGATCACGGGTGCGTCCGGTCACTTCGCCGCCGGGGCCGCGCACCCGGCCTGCCCCGGACGGCTCAGCGCCGCGCCCGTCCGGCCCCGCCCCGGTCGCGCGGGTCCGGTTCATGGCTTTTGGTGTGAAGTGGCGGACCGGGCGGGCGGGCCGGCCGTCGTCCTGCGGGAGTTCCGCAGGATCACCGCACTGGAGGAATGAGTGCAGACCGACATCGACCCCCGGGACCTCATCGGCCACAAGGCGGTCGACCGCAACGGGGACAAGATCGGCACCATCGACGAGGTGTATCTCGACGACGCCACCGGTCGGCCCGAATGGGCGGCCGTGCGGACCGGCATCTTCGGCCGGGACGCCTTCGTCCCCCTGACCACGAGCGAGTTCTCCGGCGACGAGCTGCGGGTGCCGTACGACAAGTCCCTGGTGAAGGAATCACCGGACTTCGGCGTCGGCCAGCACCTGTCGCCCGCCCAGGAGCTTCAGCTCTACCGCTACTACGGGCTGGACACCCCGGTGGACGGCCGGCCGTCGGCGGGTGACGGCTCGGGATCGAAACCGGCCGATCTCGACTTCGGCACCACTGCCGACCGGGGCACGGCAGCCGGAACGGCCGCGGTGGGCACGGCCGCGGTGGGCACGGCCGCAGTGGGCGCGGCCGCCGCCAACACCACGAGCGCCACCAACGCCCCGGGCGCCGGCAACGCCACGAGCGCCACCAACGTCACGAACACCGGCAACAGCACCGGTACGACCAACGGCACGGGCACCGCGCATCCGGCCAAGCCGCTCGGCCTCCACCAGTCCCCCACCCCCGTCCCGAGCCCGGCCGCCGACCTCGGCAAGCCGTCCGACCCCGCCCCGGAGGCCCCCGTGCGGACCCTCGCCACGCCCCTGCCCACCACGACGACACCCGCCGCGCCGCAGCAGGCCGCCGAGCCGCGCCCGCACACCCCGGCGGCCCCGTCGGCCGCCCCGGCCGCCGTCCCCGCCGCGGGCACCGCGCACCCCGAGGCCGACGGCCCCGCCGCCTCCGCCCCGAGCGGCCCGGTGGAGATCACCTGCCGCGAGGAGCGTCTGGACATCACCACCGAGTGGCATGTGCTGGGCACCGCAAAGCTGCGCAAGTACGTCACCAGCGAGCCGGTGGAGCGGCGGGTCGCGGTGGTCCGCGAGCGGGTCCGGGTCGAGCGGATGCCGGTCGGCGACGCGGAGCGGGCCGCGCTCAGCGAGAAGGAGATCGCCGAGGCGGTGGAGGAGGTGACCCTTCGCGAGGAGCGCCCGGTGGTCCGCAAGTACCTGGCGCCGATCGAGCGGGTCCGCCTGGTGGTCGAGCGGTACACCGCCGAGGAGGTGGTCCGGGACGAGCTGCGCCGCGAGCACGTCGAGGTCCACGACAACACCGCGGCCGCCTCGACCCCGGTGCCGTCCGCCGCGCACGCGCCCATCCGGCGGTCGAGGACCAGGCCCGCCCGGCTCCGCTGCGGCCGCTCGCCTGACCCGCCCGGAACCGTTGGACCCCGGCCGATCATGGCCGGGGTCTTTCCTTTTTACCAAGGCTTAACCAATGAATATTTGACACACTGAAGTATCTCCCTGCATGGTTACTTCAGTTCATTCACTATGTACGGAAGGAAGCAACCGTGAGTGAGGCACCACAGCCCACCACCACGACCGAGAAGCAGAGCAGCGCCCGGGTCCTGCCGGCCCTCATCCTGGCGATGCTGTCGTTCAGCGTGGTGCAGACCGCGGTCGTTCCGATCCTGCCCTCGCTCGCCAAGGAACTGAGCGTCTCCGGCTCCAGCATCACCTGGCTGATGACGGCCAATCTGCTGTCCGCCGCCGTGCTCACCCCGCTGCTCGGCCGCTTCGGCGACCTGCGCGGCCGCAAGCCGATGCTGCTGATCTCGCTCGCCGGCCTGGTCGCGGGCTCCGCGCTCGCCGTCTCGACCCACTCCTTCACCTGGCTGGTCGTCGCCCGCGTCCTCCAGGGCGCCGGCGGTGGCGTGCTCCCGCTGGCCATCAGCATCGTCCGCGACGAGCTGCCCAAGCAGAAGGTGACCGGCGGCGTCGCCGCCATCAGCGCCTCGATGGGCGTCGGCAGCGGCCTCGGCCTGGTCGCCACCGGCCTGCTGCTGGAGCACTGGAGCTACAAGTCGATCTTCTGGATGGGCCTGGCCTTCGGCCTGCTCGCGATCGCCCTGGTCGCCTTCCGGGTGCCCAGCGACCCGGTCACCGACAAGGAGGGCGGCGCCGACCCGCTCGGCGCCATCACCCTGGCCGGCTGGCTCTCCGCCCTGCTGGTCGCGGTCAGCCAGGGCAACCACTGGGGCTGGACCTCCACCAAGACGCTCGGCCTGTTCGCCGTCGCCGCCGTGGTCGCCCTGCTCTGGGGCGTCATCGAGGTCAAGGTCAAGCACCCGCTGGTCGACATGAAGATGATGTCCCGCCCGGCCGTCGCCTTCACCAACCTGGCCGGCCTGCTCATCGGCTTCGGCATGTACGGCTCGTTCATGGTGATCAGCAACTTCGCCCAGACCCCGGAGAAGTTCGCCCACTACGGCTTCACCGCCACCGTGCTGCACGCCGGTGTGATGCTGCTGCCCTCCGCCCTCGGCTCGATGGTCGCCGCCCCGCTCGGCGCCCTGCTGATCGCCCGCCGCGGCCCCCGCCTGCCGCTGGTCCTCGGTGGCGTCCTCGGCGCCGTCGCGATGGCCTACCTGGCCCTGCGGCACAGCCACGAGGGGGACATCTACCTCTCCTCGGCCATCTTCGGCCTCGGCATCGGCCTCGCCTTCTCGGCGATGCCCGCCTACATCAACGGCGCCGTCCCGGTCGAGCAGAGCGGCATCGCCAACGGCATGAACGCCGTGCTGCGCACCGTCGGCGGCGCGATCGGCACCGCCGTCATGGCCGCCATCCTCACCGGCGACACCATGAAGCTGCCGATCCCGATCGCGCTGCCCACCCTGGACGCGTACAAGCACGCGTTCTGGACCGCCGCCGTGGTCTGCATCGTGGCCGGCGCCGTCCCGTTCCTGATCCGCACCGTCAGGCCGACCACCGCGGTGGCCTCCGGCAACACGACGGCGGACCTCTCCTCCGGCCGCGAGCCGGTCAAGACCGACGCCTGACGAGGCGTCCCGCCCCGCGCCCAGGGACAGGGCGCGGGGACCGGACCAGGAC
>NZ_JZWY01000714.1:0-8818 GCF_000966955.1 Streptomyces sp. NRRL S-495 | reverse complement strand
GACCAGGACGGTCGCCGAGGGCATCGCGACCGTCCACGGCCCGGACACGAAGCGGCCCCACCCGGCTCCCCCGCCGGGTGGGGCCGCTTCGTGTCCGGGCCCGGCGAGGGCGCCGCTCAGCCCTCCCCCGGCCCCTCCCCGACGCCCTCCGCCCCCGCTTCGTCGCCGTCCCCGTCCTCGGCCCCGGGCCACTCCTGGCGCAGCGGCAGCGGCCGGGCCGGCTCCAGCGCCGGATCGTCGATCCGGAAGGTCCGCACCCGGCCCGGCCCGCTCCAGGGCGTCTCGAACCGGACCGTCACCCGCCCCACCCCGCTGCCCTGCACCCACCCCGGCCCGTGCTCGGCATGCCGCACGTCCTGCCCGGGCAGCCAGCGGCGCACCGGCGCCGCCGGCTCCTCGGCCGGCTCCGGCTCCTCCTCCGCTCCCGCCCCGGCCTCGGCCTCGGCCGCCGCCTCCTCCCGGACGGCCTGCGCGAAGAGATCCTCCTGGGTGTAGTCGGCCAACTGCGCCACCCCGACGCCCAGCAGCCGCACCCCGCCCGTGATGTCCACCTGCGAGGCCAGCCGGCGCGCCGTCTCCACGACCACCGCCTCGTCGTCCGTCGGCCCCCGCAGCGTCTCCGACCGGGTCAGCGTCGAGAAGTCGAACCGCCGTACCTTCAGCACCACCGTCCGCCCCGAGCGCCCGGCCCCGCGCAGCCGCCGTACACAGCGCAGCGCCAGCGCCTCCACCTCGCGCAGCACCCGGTCCCGGTCGGCCAGGTCGACCTCGAAGGTGTCCTCCACCGACACCGACTTGGCGTCCTGGTCCGCCACCACCGGCCGGTCGTCCAGCCCTATGGACATGGCATGGACGCCGACACCGTGCGCCTTCCCCAGCAGCTGCACCAGCTCCGCCTCGCCCGCCTCCGCGAGCTCGGCCACCGTGTTCAGCCCCGCCCGTCGCAGCACCTGCTCGGTGGCCGGGCCGATCCCGGGCAGCGCCCGCACCGGCATCGGCCCGAGCACCGCGCGCTCCTGCCCCGGCTCGATCAGCACCAGACCGTCCGGCTTGGCCTGCTCGGAGGCGATCTTGGCCATCAGCTTCGACCCGGCGACCCCGACCGAGGCGGTCAGCCCGGTCCGCTCCACGATGTCCGCGCGCAGGTCCTCGGCCAACGCCAGCAGCAGCCGCTCCCCCGTCCCGTGCTCCGCCTCGGCGAGCACGGGCCCGTACGGACCGGCCTCCAGGTCGACGAAGGCCTCGTCCAGGCTGAGCGGCTGCACCAGCGGCGACAGCTCCCGCAGCAGCCCCATCACCAGCCCGCTCGCCCGCCGGTACGCCTCGAACCGGCCGGCCAGGAAGGCCGCGTTCGGACAGAGCCGGCGCGCCTGCGCCATCGGCATGGCCGAGTGGACCCCGAACTTCCGCGCCTCGTAGGACGCGGTCGACACCACCCCGCGCCCGCCGAGCCCCCCGACGATCACCGGCTTGCCGCGCAGGCTCGGCTTGGCCGCCTGCTCCACCGCCGCGAAGAAGGCGTCCATGTCGAGGTGGATGATGCTCGGCAGTGACCGCACCCGCCGATCATCCCGCACGGGTCCGACAACGTGTCCGAACCCGGCCGCCGGGGGTCAGCCCACCCCTGCGCCACCCAGCTCGCCGCCGACCGGGTCGCCGCCCTCGCCGACCGTGCCCGCGTCCGCCAGCGCCCTCGGTATGCCCGGCTCGCGCGGCCCGAGGAACAGCGGGTCCGGCCGCAGCCAGGCGTTCAGCAGCGCCTTCCCGGCCCCCGGGACCTCCCGGAAGCCGCCGTACAGCCAGGTGAGGTCCTTGACCTCCGGCACACCCACCGCGTACGACTCGATCCCCGCCGCCTCGCAGAGCGCCAGCGCCCGGCGGACGTGGAAGTCCTGACTCACCAGCACCGCCCGGTCCACCCCGAAGATCCGGTGCGCCCGGGTGCAGGAGTCCCAGGTGTCGAAGCCCGCGTAGTCGCCGACCACCCGCACCTCCGGCACCCCGTGCTCGACCAGGTAACGGCGCATCGCGTCGGTCTCGTCGTAGCTGGTCCGGCCGTTGTCGCCGGTCACCAGGATCGCCCGGACCTTCTGCCGCTCGTACAGCTCCACCGCCGCGTCCAGACGGTGCGCCAGGTACGGCGAGGGCTTCCCGTCGAACAGCCCGGCGCCGAACACCACCGCCACCGGCGCCGAGGGCGCGCTCGCCACCGTCCCCACCCGGTCGCCGGCCGAGAGCCAGAGCCAGGCGCTCGGCGCGAGCGCCAGCGAGCAGCCGAGCGTCACCAGCTGGAACAGCCGCCGCTGGGCCGGCCGCCGGCGCAGCCGTCGGCCGAACCCCACCGCCCTGCGCGCCACCAGCCCGGGGATGCCGGAACCGAACCGCACGTGCCCTCCCTCGTCTCGGGTCACCGGGCACGACGATGCCGTGGGCCCGGACGGTTCCCCGTCCGGGCCCACGGCGTCGTTCCGAAGTCCCCGCGTCGCGCGGGAGAGTTCCTACACCGCGCGGTTGCGCCGCTGCGCCAGCTCGTCCGCCGGATCGTGGCCGACCACCGTCTCACCGGTGTCGGTCCGCTCGGCGTGCAGCCGGGCCAGGGTCAGCTCCAGCTCCCGCCAGACCGCGCCGACCGCGATGCCGAACACCCCCTGGCCGCCCTTCATCAGGTCGACCACCTGCTGGGGCGTCGTGCACTCGTACACCGTCGCGCCGTCGCACATCAGGGTCGTCCCGGCCAGGTCCGCGACCTCGGCCGCGGCCTGCAGATGGGCGACCGCCACCCGGATGTTCTGCAGCGAGACCCCGGCGTCCAGCAGCCGCTTGACGATCCTCAGCAGCAGGATGTCGCGGAAGCTGTAGAGCCGCTGGCTGCTCGCGGGGTACACCGAGCGCACGCTCGGCTCCAGCAGCCCGGTGCGGGCCCAGTAGTCCAGCTGCCGGTAGGTGATGCCGGCCGCCGTGCAGGCGGTCGGCCCGCGGTAGCCGATCAGCTCGGAGGTCGGCGAGAACCGCTCGATCGTCGGCTGGCCGGGCTGCACGGCCGGGAACCGGCCCACCCTCGGCAGTTCCGTCCGGGGCAGTTCGGTCACGGTACGGGCGGTGCGCGGCAGGTGCACGGTGCACAGGCCTCCCGTGGCCACTTCGTCGCCAGTGCCGGTCATGCCTACCTCCGTCCACTCGTGCTGCGGGCAAACCGGGCCGCGGGCGTCGGACACCCGGGCAGCCCCTCCTGACGGTAGGCAGTCCCCTATGGCCCGTCAACGATCGCCACGCCGGGCCGAACAGACCACATCACTCAGGCGGGTGGTTTTTCGTGCCCCCAGTGTGGGTAGGTGCGCGTTTTTTGGCAAAACGACCATCGCCCCGCGAGCCCGAATCCCGGGCGCGGGCACCGCGCGGACTACCGCCACCGAGCTGCCCCAGGGCCGCCACCGGCGGCCGCGGGACTACTGCGGGCCGCTGCCGCCGAAGTCCTCCGGCGAGACCTGGTCCAGGAACTCGCGGAACTTCTCGACCTCGTCCTCCTGCTCGTCCGGGATCGCGATGCCCGCCTCGGCGAGCACCTCCTCGCTCCCGTAGATCGGCGTCCCGGTGCGCAGCGCCAGCGCTATCGCGTCGGACGGCCGGGCGCTCACCTCGACCCCGCCGGCGAAGACCAGCTCGGCGTAGAAGACGCCCTCGCGCAGGTCGGTGATCCGGACCTCGGTGAGCTGCTGGCCGAGGGCCTCCAGGACGTCCTTGAAGAGGTCGTGCGTCAGCGGGCGCACCGGCGTCATGCCCTGCTGGGCGAAGGCGATCGCGGTCGCCTCGCCCGGGCCGATCCAGATGGGAAGGTACCGATCGCCCCCGACCTCGCGGAGCAGCACGATCGGCTGGTTGGAAGGCATCTCCACCCGGACACCCACGACGTCGAGCTCATTCACACACGCAACCCTATGGCTCCCGACCCGGATATGAAAGCGCAGCGCCGACGGCGCTGGTCAGGGCCCCGCCGAGGGCGGCGGACGCGGTCCCGGAACGGCCCGCGCGGCCCGGGACCGGGCGCCCTAGGGACGGGCCCGCAGACCCGCCTGCACCATGGCCGCGTGCAGCCGTACGGAGAGGGTCGCCAGCTCCCGGGCCGTGGCCTCGGCGTGCGCCCTGGTCTGGGGGTTCCGGTGCCGCCGCAGCGGCGCCACGACCTGCTCGACCAGCGCGATCTCCCGGTCCGCGGCGGCCTTCATGGCCCGCAGGTGCCGGGGCTCCAGCCCGTACCGGCCGAGCTCCGCGACCAGCCTGGCGACCTGAAGCGCCTCGCCGTCGTACCCGCCGTCCGGCCCCGGGGCGACCAGCCCGTAGGCCTCCCACTCGGCCCGTAGGCCTCCCACTCGGCCAGCGCGGTCTCGCCGGCCTCGGCGGCCGCCAGCAGTTCGGCCCGGCCCAGCCGCACCCCGGAGGCGGCCTCGGCCGCGGCGGTCAGCTCACGGTCGGCCTCCTCCAGCGGGCCCGGCCGGGTGTCCGCGGCGGGCAGCGCGGGCGGGGCCTCGCCGCGCTCGATCGCGTCCAGGTGCTCGCGGATCACCCGCAGCGGCAGGTAGTGGTCGCGCTGCATCCGCAGCACGTAGGCCAGCCGCTCGACGTCGGCCGGGCTGAACTTGCGGTACCCCGAGGGCGTGCGCTGCGGCTCGACCAGCCCCTCCGCCTCCAGGAAGCGGATCTTGGAGATGGTGACCTCGGGGAAGTCGTCACGCAGGAAGGCCAGCACCGCGCCGATGCTCAGCAGCTCGTCGCCGCCGCGCCGCCGCCCGGCGGGCCGGTCCGGACGGGCCGGCTGCCTGGGGGCCGCGACCACGCCCCGCGCGCCCTGGTCCGGCCTGGGACCGGACGACGCGGGGGTGGCCGCCCCGAGAGGAGAGGAAGGGGTGTTCGTACTCACTCGGGCTCCTGCCGACGTTGGTTTCAGTACCCCCGGTTGTGGCTGGCGAAGAAGACCAGCCGGTACTTCCCGATCTGCACCTCGTCACCGTTGTTCAGGGCAACCTCGTCGATCCGCTCCCGGTTGACGTAGGTGCCGTTGAGGCTGCCGACGTCCGCGACGGTGAAGCCGCCGCCCGGCGTCCGGCGGAACTCCACGTGCTTGCGGGAGACCGTGACGTCGTCGAGGAAGATGTCGCCCTGCGGGTGGCGGCCGGCCGTGGTCTTGTCCGAGTCCAGCAGGAAGCGGCTGCCGGAGTTCGGGCCGCGCTGGACGATCAGCAGGGCCGAGCCCGGCGGCAGCGCGTCGATCGCCGCCAGCACCTCGGCCGAGAGCGCCGGCGTGCCGGTCCCGGTCGTGGTGTTGGGGTCGTACGACTCCAGGCCGGAGATCGAGATGGTCGAGGTGGTCTCGGCCGACCCCTCGGGCAGCAGCCCACCCCGCAGCGCCGTACCGCAGTTGGAACAGAACCGGGCCGAGGCCGGGTTCTGGTTGCCGCACCTGGGGCACGGAGTGGGGCCAGCCATGTTCACAGCCTCCTGGCGCGGCACACCCGACGGGTTGTGCCCGGCGTACGGGTCCGGAGCAAACCCTCCACCAGAGGTTGAGGGTGCTGACGGGAAACCTATGCGCGGCGCGCCGGAGGGGTCAACCGACGCGCCGTAGCCCGCCTGATTCCCCGCGTACTGGGCCCCGGCACCGTCCCGGAACATGGGGCGCTCGGCGTACTCGGCGCCCTCCGGCGCGGAGCGCATGCCCGGCACACCGGGCTCGTCGTCCCGGCGGTGCAGCGCGGTCGGCGCCTCCGCGGCGGCCGCGTCGCGGCCCTTGTGACGACCGAACAACTTCGAGAAGAAACTCACGGGCGAATCCCCTTGCGTGTGACAGACCCGCCCGTGGGGCAGGGTGAGAACCTCGGACAGGCTGCGGGCCCGGTCGTGGATCGGGCCGGCGGGAGTGGCACTCCGAGTGTGCTGGTCACTTCGGAGCCGGCTTGGCGTACTGCGGCGTCTTCAAATCGACGAGTGCGTCGACGACCACCTTCTGCTGCTGGGAGATCGTCGCACGCGCCTGGTGGCTCTCCAGAGTACGGACGACACCCCCCGGGATGTTCAGCGCGGGGGTGAGGTCCTGCGGGTTCCCCACGACGGTGAAGCGGTACGGAGCCGAGACCTTCTTGCCGTCGATCTGCACACCGCCGCCGGACACGTCCGTGAAGTAGGTGTTGACCACCACGCGCACATCGTTGATCTGAATCGCCTCCGCCCCCGCCGCTCGTAGTTCCTGCAGGGTGTCCAGCAGCATATCTGCCTTCACCTGCCCTTGGGGATCATCGACCGTCAGTACGATGCCCGGACCTGTGGCCTTGACGGTCCCGGCGAGCACGCCGAGTTCCGTCACCTTCTTCCTGGTCTGCTCCTGGGCTTCCTTGGCCTGGTTGGAGCTGTTCTCCAACTTGGCCAGGGACTGCTCCAACTCCGCCTTCTCCTGCTGGAGACGCTGCTGACGGCTGTCCAGTTCGTCGAGGATGCGAACCAGGTCCTCCTGGCGCGCGCCGCGCAGCTGGCTGTGGTGGTCGTTGGTCGAGCGGACCTGGATCGCGAGCCCCAGACCGAGCGCGAACAGCAGCACGGCCACCACCAGCTGACCGCGCGACATCCTCGGCGGCCACAGCGCCGCCTTGAGCCGCCGGCGCCCGGAGTGGTGGTCCACCGCCCGCGCGGACACCGACATCGGCGCGGGCTCGACCTCCTCCGGCTCGTCCTCGAACCCGGGCTCGTCCTCGGGCTCGGGCTCGGGCTCCGGCGCGGACTTCGGCTCCGGCGCGGACTTGGGCGCGGGCACCGGCAGAAGCTCCGGCGCGGGCACCGGCAGGGGCTTCGACTCAGGCTCGGGCTTCGGCTCGGGCCGTGCCGCCGGAGCCGCCGGCCCCGGGCCGGGCGTCCCTGCGGCCGCCTCCGGCGCACGCGCGGGCGCGGGCGCGGGCGTCGCCTCAGGGGCACGCCCGACCACGGCCCCGGGGACCGGCCGGGTCACGGGCCCGGGCACCCGCTCGGGCTCCTGGACGCGCTCGTGAACGCGCTCCGGCTCCGGCTCGACCTCGGCCTCGGTCACGGGGGTCGGCTCGACCGCCCCGTCCTCGGCCCCGGCGGTCACCGTCCCGTCCGGAGACCTTTCCCTTTGTTTCTCGTCCCGCACGACTTCTCCCACCGATCCGTCCACTTCCTCCTCCGCCGCCGCGCGTCCGCGGCCCGGCTCAGGCACGGAAGACATGGCGCCTGATCGCGGCCGCGTTGGAGAAGATGCGGATGCCGAGGACGACGACCACACCGGTGGACAGCTGCGAGCCGACCCCCAGCTGGTCGCCGAGGAAGACGATCAGCGCCGCCACCACCACATTGGACAGGAACGACACGATGAACACCTTGTCGTTGAAGATGCCGTCCAGCATCGCCCGGACGCCGCCGAACACCGCGTCCAGCGCCGCCACCACCGCGATCGGCAGATAGGGCACCACGGCGTCGGGCACCTCGGGCTGGACGAAGAGTCCGACGACGACGCCGATCACGAGACCCAGTACGGCAATCACGGTGTAGCTGCTCCAGTCGCTGCGGAGGACGACCCGGTGGTCGTGGTGGACGGGCGGGAGCCCTTGGCGGGCGGGGAGGACGCCGGGGGCGGCGAGGTGGTGGTTCTGGCCGGCGTACTCGGTGAGCGCTTGGCGGGGGTCGACCCGCTCGGCTTCGCCGAGGGCGAGGCCCCGGCGGACGGGCCGGAGGAGGCCGGGGCGGACGGCGACGGCGACGCGCCACCGGACGGCGAGCCGCTCGCACCACCCGTCGGAGCGCCGGTCGGCGAGGCCTCCGGCACCGCGGGCTGGGCGGTCCGCAGGCTCACCCCGACGGCCGCGGGCAGTGTCAGGCTCTTCTGGGCCGACAGGGTCGACTTGATGCCGTACTTCTCCTGCAGCAGCCGCAGGTACTGACCGGCCATGGCACTTTCGAAGGCGGCCAGCAGCCGAGGTCCGTCCCCCAGCGCCTGCACGGTGTACGGCGGCACCAGCGGCCGGTTGTCCACCAGGACGGCCTCGCCGGCCGCGCGGATCGCCGAGAGCGCGGTGAGCCGCTGCCCGTTGATGGAGACCGCCTCCGCACCCGAGGCCCAGAGTCCGTTCACCACCAGCTGGAGGTCCCGGTCGCGCAGCCGCCCGCTGTTGGAAAAGCCCTGCCCGGCACGCGGGTCGACGTTCCCGCCGGCGCCCGTCCCCGCCGCGTCCTCCAGCACCAGCTTCACACCAGGGCCGGTGACCTCGGCGAGGCCGACCGCGCCGGCCAGCGCGGCCGGGTCGCCCTCGCCCGGGGCGAGCGCCTGCCGCTGGGTGCTGTCGACCTTCCGGCGCAGGTCCTGGACCTGCTGCTGCAGGTGGTCCGCCGAGCCGTTGGCGTCGTTGATCCGGTGGATCAGGGCATCGCGTTCCTTGGCCAGCGTCGGCTCCGCCTTGTGCGCGTTCACCGCCCCGACCGTGATGACCGCGCCGACCAGCGCCAGCCCGGCGCCCAGGCTGATCAGCCCGCGCACCGTCCCCGGTATCCGGTACGGACCGTCCCCGCCCCGGGCCGCAGCCGCCTCGGCGTACCCCTCGTCGAGGCTGTGGTCCATCACATTGGTCAGCAGGGACATCGAGGCATCCGGACGGTTGTACCGTCCACTGTTGGCACCCTGCCCCGGCGTCGCTGACATGCCGACCATCGTCCCATGTCGCGCGAGGGCCCTGCGCACGCCCCCTGACCTGCAAGTATTCCAAATATGGCAGAACGCGACCAAACGCCCGAACCGGACAGCGGGGCGGAGCGGCAACCGCCG
>NZ_JZWY01000713.1:0-3379 GCF_000966955.1 Streptomyces sp. NRRL S-495 | reverse complement strand
CTCAGCGCCCGGCGCTGTCGACCACCGCCGCCCACTCGTCGAGCAGGGCCTCGGTCGCCGCGTCGTCCGGCCCCTCCGCCCACAGATGGGTGACCGCCTCGGCCGGATCGGGCAGCACCAGCGTCCACCGCCCGTCCGCCTCGACCACGCGCACACCGTCCGTGGTGTCCAGCAGCCGACTACCGGCCGCCTCGACCACCGAACGCATCACCATGCCCTTCGCCGCCCACGGCGTCGCGATGTCCCTGCGGCGGATGTGCGCCTGCGGGATCCGCGCGTCGATCTGGCTCAGGGTGAGCTGGGTCCTGGCCACCAGGCCGACCAGCCGGACGAAGGCCGCCGCCCCGTCCAGCACCCCGCTGAACTCCGGCACCACGAATCCGCCGCGGCCGTCGCCGCCGAACACCGTGCCCTCCGCGGCGGCCGCCTTGGCAAGGTCGTCCGGCGTCGTCGTGGTCCAGATGACCTGCGTGCCGTGGTACGCCGCGACCTGCTCGGCGATCCGGGTCGTGGTCACCGGGAGCGCGACCTGCCCGCTGCGCCGCTCGGCCGCGACCAGGTCCAGCAGGACCAGCAGCGCCCGGTCGTCGTCGATCACCCGGCCGAGCTCGTCCACGAAGGCCACCCGCTCGCCCACCGGGTCGAACCGCACGCCGAAGGCGGCGCGCGAGGACGCGACGAGCTCGCCGAGCCGGGCCAGCCCGGCCCGCCGCTCCTCGGCGTCCTCGGTCGGCCGTGCCTCGTCCAACCCGCTGGAGACGGTCAGCGCCTCCACCCCGAGCCGGCCGAGGATGCTCGGCAGGACGAGCCCCGCGCTGCCGTGCGCGGTGTCGACGACCACCTTCAGACCGGCCTCCCGCACGCCCGTGGTGTCCACGGCCCGCAGCAGGTTGCCCGCGTAGCCGTCGAAGACGCTCGACGGGAAGGTCAGGTCACCGATCTCCCCCGGGAACGCGCGCCGGTACTCCTGGCGTGCGTAGACCCGGTCGAGTTTGCGCTGCCCGGCCTGGGACAGATCGGCGCCGCGCTCGTCGAAGAACAGGATGTCCAGCGAGTCCGGCACCCCCGGGGTGGTGCGCAGGAAGATCCCGCCGGCACTGCCCCGCGCGGTGTGCTGACGCGCCACCGGCATCGGCACGTTCTCCAGGTCACGGACGTCGATCGCGCTGGTCTGCAAGGCCGAGATCATCGCCCGTTTGAGTGCCCGCGCGCCACGCGAGTGGTCACGCGCGATGGTGACGGTCGCACCCTTCTTCAAGGTCGTCGCGTACGCCCCGGCCAGCCGGACGGCCAGCTCAGGGGTGATCTCGACGTTGAGGATGCCGGAGACACCGCGCACCCCGAACAGGTGCTCCTGCCCCCGGGACTCCCAGATCACCGAGGTGTTGACGACCGCACCGGCCTCGATGGTCTTGAACGGGTAGACCCGGACGTTGGCCCCGATGATCGACTCCTCGCCGACCAGGCACTCGTCCCCGATCACCGCGCCGTCCTCGATCCGCGCGGCCCGCATCACATCGGTGTTCTTGCCGATGACGCAGCCGCGCAGATTGCTCTGCGGCCCGATGTAGACGTTGTCGTGCACGACCGCCTTGTGCAGGAAGGCTCCGCGTTTGACCACGACGTTGCTGCCGAGCACGGTGTGCTCGCGGATCTCGACGCCCGCCTCGACCTTGGCGTAGTCGCCGATGTACAGCGGTCCGCGGAGAATCGCCTCCGGGTCCACCTCGGCCCCCTCGGCCACCCAGACGCCCGGCGAGATCTCGAAACCGTCGAGCTCCACCTCGACCTTGCCGTCCAGGACGTCCGCCTGGGCCTTGCCGTAGCTCTCGTGGGTGCCCACGTCCTCCCAGTAGCCCTCGGCCACATAGCCGTAGACCCGCTTGCCCTCCTTGAGCAACTGCGGGAACACATCGCTCGACCAGTCCACCGACTCGCCGGCCGCGACGTAGTCGAAGACCTCGGGCTCCATCACGTAGATACCGGTGTTCACCGTGTCCGAGAAGACCTGCCCCCAGGTCGGCTTCTCCAGGAAGCGCTCGACCCGGCCCTCCTCGTCGGTGATCGTGATACCGAACTCCAGGGGGTTCGGCACCCTGGTGAGACAGACGGTGACCAATGCGTTCTTGCTTCGGTGGAACTCGATCAATTCCGAGAGGTTGAAGTCCGTCAAAGCGTCACCGGAGATCACCAGAAAGGAGTCGTCCTTGAGGGCGTCCTCGGCGTTCTTGACACTCCCCGCAGTGCCGAGTGGGGTCTCCTCGTTCGCATAGGTGAGATGCATGCCCAGCTCTTCGCCGTCACCGAAGTAGTTCTTCACCAGTGAGGCCAGGAACTGGACGGTCACGACGGTGTCGGAGAGACCGTGCCGCTTCAGCAGTCGAAGCACGTGCTCCATGATCGGCATATTGGCGACCGGGAGCAGGGGCTTCGGCATGCTGGAGGTCATCGGGCGAAGTCGAGTGCCTTCGCCCCCTGCCATAACAACGGCTTTCATTACGGGTGCGTCCTCCTTCGCGGTGGTGGACCGTTCAGGTCCATCAAACCGTTCCAGAGGAGGTCTACCCGGAAGATATCGTCCGACGCACCGTGGCGAGGTGGGACTTCTCTCAGATCACGTCTCAGACCGTGGACGGCGAGGAGGCCGAGCCACCGCGGACGATCTGTCGCACCTGGACCGCGTAAAGAATGGCGGCCCACCAGTACAGCGTGGCACCCCACCAGATGAACGCCCAGCTCACGATCTCGGCCGGCCGGGCGATCCAGCTGTCCCCGGCCCCGAGCAGCAGAAGCGGAAACGCGTACATCAGATTGAATGTCGCGGCCTTCCCCAGGAAACTCACCTGCAACGGCCCGTAGCCGTGCCGGTTGAGAATCGGCAGCAGCGCCGCGATAAAGACCTCGCGTGCCAGCAGGATCGCCGTCAGCCACCACGGCAGGATCTCACGCCAGGTCAGGCCGACCAGGGTGGAAAGCACATAGAGCCGGTCCGCCAGCGGGTCGAGCAGCTGCCCCACCCGGCTGATCTGCCCCCACCTGCGCGCGAGTTTCCCGTCCAGGTAATCACTGATGCCACTGAGCATCAGGATCAGCAACGCCCACCCGTCGTTGTTCGGACCGTCGAACACCGGCCAGAGGATCAGCCAGAGGAACAGCGGAACACCGACCAGCCGGCCCATGCTCAGCAGGTTGGGGATGGTGAGGACGCGATCGGTCTGGACCCGCGTCTCCTGGACCTCCACCCGGGGGCCTCCTGTCACGTATGGCAACTTTTCACGTCGACCTTACAACAGAAAAGCCCCCGACCGATTACCGGCGGGGGCTCTTCCAGAAAATTTGTTCGGCGGCGTCCTACTCTCCCACAGGGTCCCCCCTGCAG
>NZ_JZWY01000712.1:0-13609 GCF_000966955.1 Streptomyces sp. NRRL S-495 | reverse complement strand
CGGTTGCTCGCCCCGGTGGCGGCCAGCCGGACCACCTCCCGCTCCTGCGGGCTGAGCAGGCTGATCGGCCCGTCCTGCCGGGCGGTCAGCACGGTCTCCCCGCCGGCCGCGCCCAGCTCCGACCTGGCCCGCTCGGCCCAGGGCCGCGCGCCGAGCGCCTCGAAGCCGTCCAGCGCGGCGCGCAACTGCTCCCGGGCGTCGAGCTGCCGGCGCAGACGGCGCAGCCACTCCCCGTACAGCAACGCGGTGCGGGCCCGGTCGAACGCGTTCCCGTCCCCGGTCCCGTCCCCGGTCCCGGTCCCGGTCCCGTTCCCGGTCCCGTTCCTGTCCGCGTTCCCGTCCCCGTGCAGGGCGAGCGCCGCGGTGAAGTGCTGCTCGGCCGTACCGTCGGGGCCGGTCAGCGCCCGGCACCGGGCGGCCAGGGCGCCGAGCGCGGGCCGGTCCAGCGCGCCGGCCCATTCGTCGAGCACACCCGCCGCCTGCGCCGCCCGCTCCGGGCGGCCCGCCCGGACCGCCGCCTCCACCAGGTCCGGCAGCAGCGGCAGGCAGAGCAGCGGATGGCCGAGCTCCTGCCGGGCCGCCGCCAGTTCGTCGAGGGCGGCCTGCGCCCGGCCCAGGCCGCCCGGCCCAGGCCCAGTTCGAGCAGACCCCGGGCCCAGAGCGCGTCCGCCGCGGCGCGGCCCACGCCGCGCGGCCGCGCGTACCCGAGGGCCTCCTCGGTCAGGGCCCGGACCTGGTCCTCCTCGCCCCGGGCGGCGGCCGGCAGCGCCAGGGCGGCGCGCAGGTGGGAGGCCCGGTGGGCGAGGTCGTAGTACTCGGCCAGCCGGAGCGCCTCGGTGCCCCGGGCCGTCGCCTCCTCGTGGTGGCCCAGCGCCAGCTCCGCGCGGACCAGCAGGTCGAGGGTGGTGGGGAGCCAGCCGCTGATGCCCTGGTCCCGGCAGTGGGCGACGGCACCGAGCGCCACCCGGCGGGCGGTCGGGTGGTCGCCCGTCAGCAGGCAGTGGATGCCGGTCAGCAGGCGCTCCATCACACCCGTGTCCGCTTCGTCCGTGGCCGCCACCAGCGGCCGCAGCGCGGTGAGCGCGCCGGGCACGTCGTCCCCGAACAGCCGGGCGGGCACGGCGAGCACGGGCAGCTCGGGGGCGCGGGACGCGACCTCCGCCATCAGCGCCGCGTCCCCGCCCGAGTAGGCCGCGTGGACGGCGTCGACGAGCAGCGAGGCCGTCGCCTCCGGGTGCGCGGCCCCGGTCGCGTCGGCGCTGTCGAGCAGGATCCGGGCGGCCGCCGCCGGGCTGCGGTAGCCGAGCTCGACCACCGCCCTGGCCCGGGCGAAGTTCGCCGCCACCTCCTGGTCCGCCAGCGGCATCGGCACCTGGTCGGCGAGGGCACCGCAGCGCTCGTCCTGACCCGCGTCGGCGGCCTTCCGGGCGGCCTGGACCAGGCGCCGGGCCCGCAGGTCCCGGTCCGCGGTCAGCTGGGCGGCGCGCTCGTACGCCGCGGAGGCGGACGCCATCGCCTGCCGGTTCCCGGCCCACTCGGCGACCCGCTCCAGCTCCTCGGCGACCGCCTCGTCCGGGCCGGTCGCCGCGGCGGCCAGGTGCCAGGCCCGCCGGTGCGGCTGGCCGGCCTCGCCCAGCGCCCCGGCGAGCGCCCGGTGGGCGGCGATCCGGCGGCCGAGCGGGGCACTCCGGTAGGTGGCGTACCGGACCAGCGGGTGCCGGAAGCGCACCAGTTCGCCGGAGAGGACCACCAGCCCGGCCCGCTCGGCGGGTTCGAGGTCCTCCACGCCCGCACCGAGCTCCCGGGCGGCCGCCAGCACTGTGCCGAGGCTCCCGGTGTCGTCGGCGGCCGCGACCAGCAGCACCAGCCGCGCGGCCTCCGGCAGCCGCCCGACCTGCTCCAGGAAGCCGTCCTGGATCCGGCCGCGCAGTGCGGCGGCCGTCTCGGGCAGCGCCAGCGGGCCCAGCCGACCGGCGCGCTGGGCGGGCGTCAGGGCGGCGGACAGCTCGCTCAGCGCCAGCGGATTGCCCCCGGCCTCCTCCAGCACGCGATCGGCGACGTACGGGGGCAGCCCGGTGAGCAGTTCGGCGGCGGCCGTCCGGTCCAGACCCTCGACGAGCAGCCCCGGCAGGCCCTTCACGGTGGCGCCCGGCGCCCCGTCGCGGACGGCGAAGAGCATCACGACACCCTCCGCGCGCAGCCGGCGCGCGGCGAAGGTCAGCATGTCCACCGACGGCTGGTCCACCCACTGCGCGTCGTCGACCAGGCAGAGCAGCGGCCCGTCGGTGGCGGCCTCCGACAGCATGGTGAGGACCGCGAGGCCGACGGTGAAACTGTCCCGCACCTCGTCGGCGGTGAGCCCGAACACGGCCCGCAGGGCGGCGGCCTGCGCCGGCGGCAGGCCGTCGACGAGGTCCAGCACGGGCAGGAACAACTGGTGGAGGCCGCCGTAGGCGAGCTCCATCTCCGACTCGATGCCCTCCACCCGCAGTACCCGGGCACCCCCGGCCTGCCCGGCGGCCCAGTCGAGCAGGGCGCTCTTGCCGATCCCCGCCTCACCGTGGAGCAGCAGCGCGCCGCTGTTCCCCCGGCGGCCGTCCGCCAGCAGTCGGCCGATCTGCTCCTGCTCCGTACTGCGCCCCCGCACGATGTGCCCCTGCTCCTGGTGTCCTGCTGTCGCGTCCGTAAGGCCCCCGCGGGGCCGGACGGCGGCGACCGGCGGTCGCCCCCGCGATCCTCTCATCAGCGCGTTTGCACCTTCACGGGCACCCGTCCGCGAGGATCCGGGCGCCCGGCAGCCGACGCCGTACCGAGCCGTGCAGCTCGTCAGGACCCGCCGGACTGTCCCTCGGCCGACGCCCGCCGGACGCGGTAGCCCCAGCGCTCGAGCGACCGGACCATGGTTGCGGCGCCACGGGGTTGGCGCTGTGGACGAGCACCTCACCGATCCGGAACGGCCGTCCGTCGAAGGCGGCCTGTTCCAGCAGGGTCACCACCGGCATGACGGTGTCGTCGCCGCCGAGATCGTGGTCGAGCCACAGCTCGTCCACGTAGCTGTCGCGGTGCTCCTCCAGGAGCCGGACACCCTCCTGGCTGGTGCGGGCGATCCGCGTCGCCCGGGGGAGCGGCCGCAGGTCGTCCACACCGAGGACGACGGGACCGGGAGCGGCGAAAATGTCTTTCATCGGACCATTGTGCGGCGGGTAGCGTGACAAGCGTTCGTTCGACAGGGGGGAGGACGTGAAGCGTGCAGGCAGCAGAACCTGCCGTACCGGCACGTCCGTAGCGCCGCGAGCGGACGACGGGTCAGGGACGGGCCGGTGACGTGCGGAAACTACACTGAACGAGGGTTCGGCCGCCGTGCGTGGTCGAGATGACGGGGGGTCAGTACGTGTGGTCGACGATGTCCGGTGCCGGGGTGCCGGCGGCGCACTGGTTCGTCCGCAGGCCGGTGACTTCGAGGCGGAGGCGGCCTTCCTGAGCCTCGGTCCGGTCGGGGTGTCGATCCACACCCGCCCCGCGCTGCGTTCGCGCCGGTCGGCGGCGCTGACCCGGCACTGCGATCCCGAGCAGTACCAGCTGGCGCTGGTCGACGGGGCGAACCCGATGTGGATCTCCCGGCGCGGCACCGACTCCGGGCCGGCCAGTGGCGAGCTGGTGCTCCGGGACACCTCGCGGCCGTTCGAGGCCGGGGCGCGGGACGAGTACGGGGGCAGTCGCCGCCTCGTCCTGCACATCCCCCGGACGGAGCTCCCGATCAACCCCGACAAGGCCGACCGGCTGCTCGCCCGGCGGATCCCCGCCCAGCGCGGGACGGGGGCGATCCTGGTCCGGTTCCTCACCTCCCTGGGCGAGCACGCCGCCGAGTGCGGGCCGGAGGAGCTGGGGCGGCTGGGCGCGATCGCCCGGGACCTCGCCGCCGTTTGCCTGGCCGAGCAGCACAACCTCGACGACCCCGACCTCGCGCCCGGCACGATCGCCGAGCGGCACCACATCTCCGTGCGCTCGTTGCACCTGCTGTTCCAGCACGAGGAGGAGAGCGTCAGCAGGCTGATCCGCCGTCGCCGCCTCGAACGCTGCCGTGCCGACCTCGCCCGGCCGGAGCTGGCCCACCACTCGGTGCGGGACCTCGCCGCGCGCTGGGGTTTCGCGAACGCGTCCGCGTTCGGCCGGGCCTTCCGCGAGGCGTACGGGCTGACACCGCGCGACCACCGCCGGCGGAGCATGCCGGGCGCGCTCACGGATCACTGACCGCACCGGTCCTGGTCCGGCAGGCGTCGCCCCGGGCCGGTCGCTAGCATGGGAGTCGCCGAACCAACGGCAGGAATCCGGGCCCGTTCGGCCACGAACGGCCCGCCCCACAGGTGGCCTGCCAGCAGCCGACGTGCGGACGCACCCCGGAGGCACAGCGATGGCCACTGCTCCCGCCGGCGGATCCTCGCGCTATCTGGTGCTGGCGGCGATGATCTTCGCCGTCGCGATGACCTTCATCGACCAGACCATCGTGTCGATCGCCGTGCCGAACATCCAGTACGAGCTGAAGCTGACCAGTACGGGCGTGCAGTGGGCGGTCAACGCCTACCTGCTCACGCTGGCGGCGTTTTTCGCCTTCGGCGGCCGACTCGCCGACACCGTCGGCCACCGCAGGATGGTGGTGCTCGGGGTGCTGGTCTTCGCGGGCGCCTCGGCCTGCTGCGGCCTCACCCCCACCGGGAGCCTGGCCGAGGCGTGGCTGATCACCTTCCGCGCCGTCCAGGGCTTCGGCGGCGCCATCATGTTCCCGGCGGCACTGGCGATCGTGGTGCAGAGCTTCGCGCTGCGCGAGCGGGGGCGGGCGCTGGCCCTGTTCTTCGGCATCGCGGGCGGTCTGACCGCGATCGGACCGGTCCTCGGCGGCTACCTGACCGAGTGGACCTGGCGTGCCATCTTCTGGGTGAACCTGCCGGTGGCCGCCGTCGCGCTGGTGCTGGTCGCGATCTCCAAGCCGGTGACGGAGATCCGCCCGGCGCCCATGGACTACCGGGGCCTGGCCCTGATCGCCGGCGGTGTCGCGTTGAGCGTCTTCGGGTTCCAGCAGTCGCAGGTCTGGGGCTGGTCCAACCCGGCGATCGGGCTCTGCATCGCGGCCGGAGTCGTGCTGCTGGTCGTCTTCGTGCTCGTCGAGAAGCGCACCGCCTCGCCGCTGATCCAGGTGGACATCTTCCGCATCCGCGCGTTCTCGGTGCAGAACCTGGTGCTCGGCATCTCGATGCTGGTCTTCGTCCCGGTGTTCTTCTTCTCCAGCGAGTACGCGCAGATCGCGCTGGGCGACTCCTCCTCGGAGGCCGGCGTCTTCCTGCTGTACTTCTTCATCGGCTTCGTGATCGCCTCGCAGATCGGCGGCCGGATGCTCGACCGTGGCGGCGCCAAACGCCCGGTGGTGATCGGGTGCGTCCTGGCCGCGGTCGGGTTCCACCTGTGGGCGGGCGACGTGACCTCGTTGAGCTTCGGCGAGCAGCAGTGGGACGTCGTGCTGGCGGGCGCGGGCATGGGCTTCATGCTCTCGCCCGCCAGCACGGACGCGGTCAACCGGGCCTCCCGGTTGTCCTACGGCGAGGCGACCGGCATCACCCAGACGGTTCGCAACTACGCCGCCGGCCTGGGGCTGGCGGTGCTGGGGACCGTCCTGGTCACCGACCTGCGGACCCGGCTGACCGACTCCCTGGTCGCCCAGGGCCTGCCGCACGACCAGGCGGAAGCCACGGCCGCCCACCTCTCCCAGGTCCAGACGCAGAGCGGCGGGAGCGGGGGCGCCGCGGCCGTCCCGCAGTTCTTCCGGGAGGACTTCGCCCACGCCACCCAGACGGTCTTCCACTGGATGGCTGCCATCATGGCCGTGGCGGCGCTGGTGGCGATCGTCGGCCTCCGCCGGGGCGTGCAGGCCGAGGTCGCCGCGGAGGACCAGGACCAGGAGCAGCCGCTGCCGAGCGGACGCGAGGGCGGAGCCTGAGCCGTGCCGCGCCGACCTGCCGGGGCCCCGGACGTTCCCGGTGGACCAGCTGTGGCGCTCTCCGGCGATGACGGCGGCGCGGGACGGTCGCCTTCCGGTTGCCGCCCCGCCGCTGATCACGCCGCGTGCCGTCAGCCCTGGGGCCAGGCGTCGGTGAAGTAGCCGAACAGGTCGGCGATGATGTCGGTGCTGCCGACATGGTTGTAGACGTCGACCTTGCCGTCGGCGCCGACCGGGGTGGTGACGTGGTTGGGCACGGTCCGGCCGGCCAGCAGGTTGAGGTTGCTGGTGCCGGGGCGCGGGGCGCCGTGGGCGTGCACGGTGAGGTAGCTGTCGTCGGTGGTGTTGGGGACGTGACGTTCAGGACGGCCGCCCGGGCGCCGGCCGGGATGCCGCCGACGACGGTGGTGCTGTCCGGGCCGGGCTTGGCGAACGGCGTGGTGCGGGTGTCGGTCAGGCGCACGGGCACGGTCGGCGTGAACTTGGCCTTGCCGTTCGGGGCGTAGTACCCGAAGACGTCGAGGATGACGTGGGTCGAACCGGCGTTGTTGTACACGTTGACGGTGCCGTCCGGACCGACCGGGACGACGACCTGGTTGGACTTGTCCTTGCCGGGCTCCGGGTTCAGGTTGGAGCTGACCGGCTTGGTCCCGCCGCCCGGGTACACCTTGAGGTGGGTGTCGACCGAGGTCTCGGTGCTGGTCAGGTTGAGCACCACGGAGGTGGCGTCGGCCGGGACGCCGCCGACGCCCGCGACCTTCACCGCGCGGGTCTCGCCCGAGCCGAGCGCGGAGCTGTCGCGGGTGTCCACCAGCCGGTTCGGCGACAGCGGGGTGAACAGGTCGCCGCCGTTGGGGCGGTAGAAGCCGACGACGTCGACGATGACCTCGGCGCGACCGGCGTTCAGCATGGTGCTGATCCGCTTGGCGTCGCCGATCGGCACGGTGACGAGGTTGGACGAGGTGCGGCCCGCGGCCACGTTGACGTTCGAGGTGGTCGGGCGGGGCTGGCCGGTCGGCCAGACGGTGAGGTGGGTGTCCTCGGTGGCCTCGGTGACGGTCACGTTCAGGACGACCGTGGAGACGTTGCCCGGCACGCCGTTCGCCCCGGGCGCGGTGCCGGTCGGCAGGGTGAACGGCACCTCGCGGCCGCCCGTGAGGTCGAGGTTCGCGTTCTCGCGGGTGTCGGCGAGCCGGTACGGCTGCGTGCGCAGGAATCCGGTCGGGGCGTACGCGGCCCGGAAGGGGTAGGCGGCGGTGCTGGTGCGGCCGGTGCTGTCGGTGACCGTCACCGTGACCGTGTAGTCGCCCGGCGAGGCGTACCCGTGGACGACCGGGTCCAGGGTGTTCCGGGTGACGGCGGGGGAGCCGTCGCCGTAGTCCACCACGACCTTGGCGACCGGCCACGGCGAGGAGGTCGTCGACGGGTCGAGCCGCACGCCCAGCGGCGGGGCGTCGGAGGTGTCGAACTGGTCCGGAACGACCTGCTGGACGGTGGCGCGGGTGGTCAGCGGACCCGGGACGGTGCTCTGCACCTGCACCGCGTAGCGGCCGGTGAACGGCTGGCCGCCGCCGGTGTCCACGGTGACGTTCGCGTAGAAGGTGCCCGCCTTGGTGTAGACGTGCTTGACGGACGGGGAGTTCGAGGCGACCGAGGGGGTGCCGTCGCCGAAGTCGTAGTGGTAGCTCATCACGGAGGTCGGCCAGTGGGCCGTCTCCGGGCCGGTGGTCGCCGTCAGCGTGATCTCGGTGCCGTAGGGGGCCCGCTGCTGGTCGGCCGCCAACTGGGCGGTGGTGATGGGCTCCTGGCGCTCGCTCGCGCCACGGTCGTGGTAGCCGAGGCCGGTGCCGAGGTTCGGGCGGGACGGGTCGTCGGCCGGGTGCGCGGCCGGCACGAAGCCCGGCGCGTTCTCGTCGGCGGAGTCGACGACCTCGCTGTTCGCGGCGTTGCCGTCCTGCCAGCGCGGCAGCACGTGGTCGTGGGTGCCGGCCCGGCCGTCCGTCGCGGCAGAGAGGGACTCGGGCGTGGAGTGCGCGGTGCCGGCCCAGAGGTACGGCGTGCCGTTGCTGAAGTTCGTCCAGTACGGCGCGACGGTGTTGGAGCCGGCCCGGGTGTCCTTCGCCGACAGCGCGGAGACCACGATCTCCGCGCCTGCGGGGTTCGGGCAGCTGAACGGCGCGGCGGGCGAGAAGTGGTTGAGCACCAGGTTGTTGAAGAGGTTGGAGCCGGCGGAGTCGCCGGCCAGCTCGATGCCGGCCGTGCAGCTGTCGGCGAGCGTGTTGTTGGTCAGGGTCGTTCCGGGGGAGTCGGTGACCTTGATCCCGAAGGCATCGGCGCGGGTCACGGTGACCCGGTTGGACCCGGTGACCTGGATCTCCCGCGCGGTCGTCGACTGCAGGACGACGTCGTGCACACCGGACAGCCGTACATCGCCGCCCACCGCGCCCTTGATGGTGATGGGCCGACCGGGCTCGCCGGACTTCGTGACCACGGCCCCGGAGCCGTTCGAGGACCGGGTCACCTGGACCGTCTGCCCCGGCAGCGCCGCCGCGGCGGCCGCGGTGACGGAGCAGAACGGCTTCGCCGCCGTTCCCGTGGCGGCGTCCGAGCAGGCCGGGTCCCCGGCGTCGACCCGCAGTACCCCGGGCGCCTCGTCGTTCGAGCTGGCCGGTCCGGCGGTGGCGGCGGAAGCCGTTGCGGCGGGAAGGCCACCGAGCACGGTGACGAGTCCTGCGGCGAGCAGGCCCTTGGCGCGAGTGGGGCGCACGATGCGGTCCTTCGGGGGTGGGGACGGGAGTCCGATCCGGCGGGCACGGACCCGGCGGGGGCGGAACGGCCTGCGTGGGTTGCAGGCGGAGTAATTATGACGAGCGCTCCGACAGCGCCCGTCACCACCCCCACTGCGACGACACACCGCAGGTCCTCGCGTCACCGCCCCGACCGGTGGCGCGGGCCGTAGCCGCCCTGCGCCACCGGGTTTCTCCGCCGCCGGGGTTCCCGCGGGTTCGCCCGCCCCCGGGACTGCTCAGCGCAGGCCGGCGAAGAGGTCGTTCTCGGGGAGCGCGGCGCCGGTGGTGTCCTGGACCCGGACGAAGGTCTCCACACCCATCAGCTCGGTGAACTTCTCCTTGCCCATCTTCAGGAAGAAGATGTTCTCGCCCTGGCTGGCGTGCGCGGCCAGCGCGTCGAACTTCTGGCCGCCGAACCCGGTGGTGTCGACCCAGGTGGTGATCTCCTCGTCCGGGAGGCCGATCTCGGGCAGCTCCGACTCCTCGGAGCCCGGCTCCTCCCAGTCGCCGCCGAGCTCGCGCATGACCTCACCGAAGCGCGCCATCATCGAGCGCGGGGCCGTCGTCCAGTACACCTTCGGCGTCGCGCCGGACAGCTCCAGCGCCCTCGACGTGATGCGGTTGGCCTGGATGTGGTCGGGGTGGCCGTAGAAGCCGTTCTCGTCGTAGGTCACGACCACGTCGGGCCGGTACGTCCGGATCAGATCGGCGAGGCGGGCGGCCGCCTCGTCCACCGGCGTCGTCCAGAACGAGCCGGGCGCGTCGTTGGCGGCCCAGCCCATCATCCCGGAGTCCCCGTAGTCGAGCATTTCGAGGTGGTCGACCTTGAGCACCTCGCAGCTGGCCCGGAGCTCCTGACGGCGCATCGCGGCGACGGCCGCCGGGTCGTGTCCTGCCTCCCCGGGCTTGACACCTCCCGGGCCGTCTCCGCAAGCGCCGTCGGTACAGGTGACGAGCACCGTGCGGATGCCCTCGGCCGCGTAGCGGGCGAGCACACCCCCCGTACCGGTGGCTTCGTCGTCGGGGTGGGCGTGCACGGCCATCAGCGTCAAGGGCCGGTCGGTCATGGGAATCGTCCTTCGGTCTGCCGAGTGTTCGGCCTCAGTGTGCGGTACGGGTCCGACAGCGGACGGTTCGCCGTGCCTCTGACCGACTGTTGGGAACGACGGAGCCGCCGCACCTATTCCGGCCTGCCGTGCTTCCCTTGAGCCGTCGACCGGTCGTGCCACCGATACTGGACCGGAGCCGGGTCCAGCCCCGACGCGCTGTCCACCGCGGGCCCACCGTCCGTCGCGCCCGCCGTCGACCGGCTGCCCGGCTGCCCGGCGGTGTCCCGGGTGATTCGGCGCCGACGTGCAACCTTTGCGGCCGCGCGGGGGTGAGTAGGGCGGAGTGGCGGTCCGGTGGGGCCGTCGCGCGGATCGCGGAGAGGAATGGGATGACCGCGAGTGCAATACCCGTACCGGTGGAGGACCGGTCCCGGCCGGTCGCGGAATCGGCTGCCGGACCACCCTCCCGAGCGGCGGCCGGGGAGGGTTCCGGTGTGCGGGAGCTCGGCTTCGAGGGGTTCGCCGCCACGCGTTGGCGGCGGCTGGTGCGTACCGCCTACCTGCTGACGGGCGACTACCACGAGGCCGAGGACGTGGTGCAGGCGACGCTGGCGAAGGTGTTCCGGAGCTGGTCCCGGATCAGCCGGCTGGACGAGCCGGACGCCTATGTGCACCGGGCGCTGGTGAACAACAACCTGAGCCGTCACCGGCGGCGCCGGGTCAGGCAGCTGCTGGTGCCCGTCCTCCCCGAGCGGGCGCACAGCGCGGGCACCGGCCACCGTGACGTCGAGGAGCGCTCGGTGCTGCTCCAGGCGCTGGCGGAACTGCCGCCGCGCCAGCGGGCCGTGGTCGTCCTGCGCTACTGGGAGGACATGAGCGAGCAGCAGGTCGCCGAGGTGCTCGGCTGCTCGGCGGGCAATGTGAAGAGCCAGGCCAGCCGGGGTCTGGCGAAACTGCGCGGCCACCCGGCGCTGGCCTCGTACGCGGTGGGGTCCGGTTCGACGATCGAGGGCACGAACGGAGGCAACAGGTGATGGACACCGAGGACATGGTGCGGGGGGCGCTGCGGGAGGAGGCCGACGGGCTCGCGGTGGGGGACTGGTCCGCCGGGACCGTGCAGGTCCACGTGCGGCGGCAGCGGCGGGGCCGCCGGGTGGCGTTGGGGGTGTCCGCCGTCGCGGCCGCGCTCGTGGTGGTGGGCGGTACGGGCGCGGTCCTGTCGGCGCGGGACGGGGTCCGGGCGGTGGCGCCGGCCTCGCAGCCCTTGTCGGCGCCGGCCGGGCCGGCGCCCGAGGCCGTGGTCGTGGAGCCGGGCCAGCAACTGCCGCTGGGCCGCGAGAACTGGTGGATGCAGCTGAAGGACCAGGAGATCTGCATCCACGACGAGCCCGCGTACAAGACCGGTCCGGGGTGCGGTGGGTACTCCTGGGCGGCGGGCTCGACCGAGATCACCATGCAGTACTACGGATCGCCCCCGCAGAACCGGGAGGGCCTGTACAACCTCGTGTACAAGGGGCCCGGGCGGGTGGCCGCGATGGCCGTCGAGGTGGACGGCCAGGCGCACTGGGCCACCGTCGCCTCGCTCCCCGGGAGCCCGGGCTTCGCCAGCGGCTTCTACTGGGGGCCCGCCCTCAAGGAGTCCGGCACCCCGAGCGAATACCCGTCCGGCGGCATCCGGTTCGCCGCGTACGACGCCGAGGGGAAGGTGCTGGCGAGCAGGACGCTGGCGCCCTGAACCGGCATCGACCGCGCCGGGTCCCGCGGATCGCTCCGCGGGGCCCGGCGCGGGTCCCGGCACGGTTCCGCGTGCGGACGGCGGATCCCTGTGGACGGCGGGGCCCTTACGGTCGACCGCGTCCGGGGCCCGGTCCGGGCCGGTCGGTGCCGGCCCGTCGCACCCGTACCGAGGCGGCGTCGACGATCGCCGACGTCCAGTCCGGCTCACCGCAAGCACCCGGCCTGTTCGGTGCGGCCCGGTGCAGCCGACACCACAGCCCCGCCCTCGTCCAGGCGGAGAAGCGCCGGTGCGCGGTGGCCGGCGAGACCCCGAAGGTCGGTGGCAGGTGCCGCCACGCGCATCCGCTGGTCAGGACGTACACCACCGCGGCGAACACGGCCCGCTCGTCCAGCGGCGCGGTGCCACCGCCCTGGCGACGCGTCGCGAACGACGGCAACAACGGCGCGACCTGGTCCCACAGGCCGTCGGGGACCAGCCGCTGCGACAGATCAGCGCCCACGGAGCCATCATGCCCGCGGTGCGCCCCGATCCCACGTATTTATTGTCATGAACGTTACGAATATTTGCCTCGTCGACGTCCCCGCCCGGCGCCCCGCCCGGCGCTCCGCCCGGCGCCCGGCTCGGTGCCGGTTCAGCGCCGGTTCAGCCACCCGGCCGCCTCCGTCGCCCAGTAGGTGAGCACGATGTCGGCGCCCGCGCGACGGATCCCGGTGAGCGACTCCAGCACCGCGCGGTCCCGGTCGATCCAGCCGTTCGCCGCCGCGGCCTCGAGCATCGCGTACTCGCCGGAGACCTGGTAGGCGGCCACCGGCACCTCCGCGATGTCCTTGACCGCCCGGAGGACGTCCAGGTACGCCGTGGCCGGCTTCACCATGATCATGTCGGCGCCCTCGGCCAGGTCCAGCCGGGCCTCCCGCAGGCCCTCCCGCGCATTGGCCGGGTCCTGCTGGTAGGTCTTGCGGTCGCCGACGAGCTGCGAGTCGACCGCCTCGCGGAACGGCCCGTAGAAGGCGGACGCGTACTTGACCGCGTAGGCGAGCACGGCCGCCTCGGCGTGGCCCGCCCGGTCCAGCGCGGCCCGGATCGCGGCCACCTGCCCGTCCATCATGCCGCTCGGCGCGACGACGTGCGCCCCGGCCTCGACCTGCGCCACGGCCATCTCGGCGTAGATCCGCAGCGTGCGGTCGTTGTCCACCCGACCGTGCTCGTCGAGCACCCCGCAGTGGCCGTGCTCGGTGAACTCGTCGATGCAGACGTCGCCGATGATCACCGTCCCGTCGCCCACCTCGGCCCGCACGTCGCGCAGCGCCGCGTTGAGCACGCCGTCCGGGTCCAGGCCGCGGGACCCGTCCGCGTCGTACTCCAGCGGGATCCCGAAGAGGATCACGCCGCCGACTCCGGCCTCCACGGCTTCGACGACCGCCTTGCGCAGGGAATCGCGGGTGTGCTGAACGACACCGGGCATCGAGCCGATCGGGACCGGCTCGGTGGCGCCCTCCTTGACGAACAGGGGCAGCACCAGGTGGCGCGGCTCCACCGTGGTCTCGGCGACCAGGCGCCGCAGGGCGGGGGTGTGCCGAAGCCGTCGCGGGCGCTGTTCCGGAAACACCGATGTCCTCCTCGGGATCGACTGTACTCCAGCCTACGACCGGGCCGGCGCCCGGTCGGAAGCCACCACCTAAGCGCGGTAACCGAGTTGGGCGCGCCGGGTGGGACGGGCGACCGGTCGCCGGGGCAGGTGCCCGGGTGCGTCCTTCGAGCACGACCGGCCAAGTTGGGAACAGCGACAGCCACTTGGGGCGATCACAAGCTCCGTGCACGTTTTCCCGCCTAGGCTCATTCCCGGACATGAGGGAGTGAATCTGTGCGAACCGAGTTAGCACCCGAGATCGAGACCACCGACAAGCGAGCCCTCCGGCACGCGCTGCTGATCGCGCTGGCGAACGGGATCGGCTATCTGCCCTTCGCCCTGACCATCCCGATCCTGCCCGGCCACGTCACCGGCCGGCTGCACGGCGGCCCGGCCGAGGTCGGCGCGGTGATC
>NZ_JZWY01000711.1:0-7610 GCF_000966955.1 Streptomyces sp. NRRL S-495 | reverse complement strand
GATCAGCGGCTACGCGGTGACGGCGCTGCTGGCCCGCCCGGTGTCGGGCGTGCTGATGAACCGCCTCGGCACCCGGGCCCTGACCATCGGCGGAACGGTGCTGGCCGCGCTCGCCACCGTCTGCTATCCGCTCGCCGGGTCGATCACCGAACTCATCGGCCTGCGCATGCTGCTGGGCGTCGGCATGGGCGTGATGCTGGCCGCGGTCGGGGTCTGGCCGGTGCAACTTGTCGCCAAGGACCGGCAGGGCTGGGCGCTGGGCCTGGGCGGCACGGTGAACTACGTGGCCATCGGCCTGGGCGCGCCGCTGGGCTCCTTGATCGAGCACCTGGTGGGCACGGCGAGCACCTTCGTGATCTCGGGACTGATCGCCCTGCTCGTCATCCCCATCGCCCTGTACGTACCCGAGGTGAGACTCTCCTCGACCTCGGAGCGGGCCGGCGTCGAGCAGGGCCGCTCCGCGCTGCTCGGCGTCGTCCTGCCCAGCGTCGCGCTGATCTTCACCGCGTTCGGCTTCGCGGCCGTCTCCAGCTTCGCGGTCGCGAAGTTCGACGCCCTCGGCATCGCCGGGGGAGCGGTCGTGGTCACCGCCTACTCCCTGACCCTGACCGTGGTGCTGCTGCGGGTGGCGGGCAGCTGGATCCGCTGGGAGCCCACCCGACCGGTGGAGCTCGCGGGCCTGTTCCTCGTCGAGGCCCTGGGGGTCGCGCTCCTCGGGATGGCGGACGGCCTCGGCCTGGGTGTGGTCGGCGGTGTGCTCATCGGTGTGGGGATGTGGCAGATCTACCCGATGCTGGGCCTGTTCGTGGTCCGCTCGGTCAGCGAACGCCGGCGCGCCACGGCGCTGTCGACCTTCGGTGCCTGCTTCACGGTCGGCCTCGCCGCCGGCAGCGGCTCCCTCGGACTGGTCGCCGGGGCCGCCGGGTACCGGACGATGTTCCTCGTCTGCGCGGCCTGTGTCGGTCTGGGCCTGCTGGTGGCCGTGGCCGCGGCCCGGGCGGCCCGGATCGACTGACCCCGCCGGCGCCGGGTCGGTGCCGGCGGGGTCGGTGCGCGTCGGGTCAGCCGGCCGGGGTCACCGGTCGGCCCCGGCGAGCTGTCGGACGTACTCGACGAACTGCGCCGCCGTCGAGTGCTCGTAGAGCTGCTTCGGTGACACCCTCGGCAGGTCCCGTTCCCGCATCGCGGCGAGGACCCGGACGACCAGCAAGGAGTTCCCGCCCAGGGTGAAGAAGTTGTCCTGCGGGCCCACCGGGGTGTTGAGGAACTTGCTCCAGATGCTCAGGATGTCGTCGGCGATTCCACCGGAGGCGGACGACTCCGGGGCCTCGGGGAGCTCATTGGTGCCGGGGAGCTCCTTGGTGACGGGCGGCACGAGGGCGGAGCCGCCGCGCGGATCGGGCAGGCCGGAGACGTCCGGCTTCCCGTTGATCGTGAGTGGGATCCCGGCGACCGCGGTGATCGTCGTGGGCATCATGTAGTCGGGGAGTTTCGCCTTGGCGTGCGCGAGCACCTCCGCCGGGTCCGCGGCGCGCCCCGCGACGGTTTCCAGGACGACGTAGGCGTCGATCCGGCTGCTCGCCGGATCGTCCGGCTCGTCCCGGTTGACCACGACGGCTGCGGCGGTCACCCGGGGCGCGCCCAGCAGCACCGTGCGGATCTCGTCCAGTTCGATGCGGTGCCCGCGCACCTTGACCTGGTTGTCCAGCCGGCCGAGGTGGTCGAGGCGGCCGTCGGGGTGCAGCCGCCCCTTGTCGCCGCTGCGGTAGACCCGTTCACCGGTCGCCTCGTCGAGGACGAACCGCTGCCCGGTCAGCTCGGGCAGGCCGAGGTAGCGGTCGGCCACGCCCGCGCCGCCGACGTAGATCTCACCCGGGACACCGGGCGGCAGGACCCGGCCCCGCTCGTCCCGGACGGACACCGACCACCCCGGCAGCGGACGGCCGACCGACCGCGACCCCGCCGCGACCTCCCGCGGGGTCACCGTCTGGGCGGTCACGTGCACGGTGGTCTCGGTGATGCCGAACATGTTGACCACCCGGCAGTCGGAGACCGGGTGCCGGGCGAACCAGGGGGCCAGCATGCGTACGTCGAGCGGTTCGCCGCCGAAGACGACCAGCCGCAGGGCCAGCTCTCCCCGGACGCGCTGATCGGTGCGGACGAGCTGCGCGAACGCCGACGGCGTCTGGTTCAGCACCGTGACGCGCTGCTCGGCCAGCAGGTCGTAGAACTCCTCGGTGTCACGAGTGGTCCAGTAGGGCACGACGACGAGGCGGCCGCCGGTGAGCAGGCAACCCCAGATCTCCCACACGGAGAAGTCGAAGGCGCTGGAGTGGAACAGCGTCCAGGTGTCGTCCGGGCCGAGCGCGAAGTCCTCGGCGGTCGCCCGCAGCAGCGCCAGCACATTGCGGTGCGGCACGACGACGCCCTTGGGCGTGCCGGTGGAACCGGAGGTGTAGATCACGTAGGCGGGGCCGTCGCCCTCGTCGCCACTCCCGTCGGAAGGGCTTCCGCCGGTGGTTGCCCGGTCGGCTCCGAGCTTCGTCAGCGCGGCCGGGGTCAGCAGCCGAACCCCGGGGACGGACGGGAACTCCGCCGCGGACGTGACCACGACGGGAACCTCCGCGTTCTGCGTGGTGAAGCGCAGGCGCTGCGCCGGGTAGCGCGGATCCATCGGCACGTACGCGCAGCCCGCCTTGAGCACGCCGAGCAGGGTGACCACCAGTTCGGCGTCCCGCTCCAGGCAGACACCGATCAGGCTGCCCGGCGCGACGTCCAGCGCGGACAGGCCCGCCGCCACCGCGTCCGCCCGGTCGTTCAGTTGCCGGTAGGTCAGCCGGTCGCTGTCGGCCAGCAACGCCACGGCGTCCGGCCGCGCGGCGGCCACCTGCTCGAAGGCGCGGTCGATCCGCCCCCGCACGGGCGTCGTGGCACCCGCCCCGCCCGCCCGCAGGATCGCCTCGCGTTCGGCGGGCGGCACCAGTTCCAGGTCGGCCAGGGGCGGCGTCCACGCTGCCCCGGTCGAACCGGCAGGTCGCGTGGGAGGCGCCCCGGTCCAGTTGGACGGTGAGCGGGAAGACCGGGGCGAGGGCGGCGGTGTAGTGGCCCTCCTCGAAGGCGGGGCCCAGGATTACCCCGACCGCGGGCGGTTCCTGTGTTGTGGCCAGCGTGACCGGCATGGCTGGCGTGACCGGCTCCGGGTCGAACCGGTGGAGGAACTCCGCGCCGGAGCAGTCCGGGTGCTCCTCCACAACGTGGACCCGGATGACGTCGCCGGTGCCGTCGCCCAGGTCCAGCACGCCGAGCTCGGCGCGGTTCCCGCCGCCGTAGCGGCTCAGGGCCAGGGCGATCGCGGGCAGGAAGAGCCCTTCGGCCTGTGCGCCGAGGCCGCTGAGATCGATTCGCGCGCTGCCGACGATCCCGTGCAGCTCCGGGTCGCCCAGGCCCCATTCGGGCCCGCGGCGCGGCGCGGGGCCCGGCGCGGGGCCTGGCCGGCCGGCGGTTGCGGGCCGGGGCAGTACGCCGGGCAGCACGCCACCATCCTCGGTCGGCCCGCCCAACGCCCGCCGGACGATCCGCCGCAGCGCGGCCGGCGGGACCGCTGCGCGGACGGCCACCAGGACCAGGTCCGCTGTTCCGTCGGTGTACCGCAGGACCACCGCCCGCAGCGGAGGGCCGTCCCGGTGGATCGGCCGCAGGGACTCGGCGCGTCTGCGCTCCTCGGCCATCGGCTCGTCCGCGTCGGCCGGTACCGAGGTCTGCCAGAGCCGGACCGGATCGGGCGTCGCTCCGGACAGCAGGTGCTGCGGATCCGCGCCGGCGGGGAGCCGCAGCACGAGGCTGTGACACCCGGCGGCGGGCTCGTCGATCGTCGATGTCGTCACGGGGGCCTCCTGGTCATCGGGAGTCATCGGGAGTGGTCCGGAGTTGTCCGCAGTCGTCCGCAGTCATCGGGACGTGAAGCCGCCGTCCACGGTCAGCACACTGCCGGTGACCTGACGGGAATCGTCCGCCGCCAGCCACAGGGCCGCGTCCGCGATGTCGGAGGGCTCGATCAGCGCGTTCATCGGCTGGTCCCGGACGAAGATCTGCTCGTGCTCGGCGACCGGGACCTCCAGGGACCGGGCGATCTCGGCGAGCATCCGGCCCTCCAGCACCGGATCGTCCCGGACCGACCCGGGGCAGAGCGCGTTCACCCGTACCCGCATCGGGGCGTAGTCGAGCGCCGCGGCCCTGGTCAGTCCGATCAGCCCGTGCTTGGCCGCGACGTAGCTCGCGAAGTGCCGGTACCCGACCGTGCCCGCGGTCGAGGACACGTTGATGATGCTGCCGGCCCGGCGCTCGACCATCACCGGTGCGACCGCCTTCATCATCCGCCAGGCGCCGGAGAGGTCGACGTCGAGCATGAGCGACCACTCGCGCTCGGTGATGTCGTGGGCGATCTTCCCGGAGGGCGAGGCGATTCCGGCGTTGTTGACCAGGACGTCCACCGTGCCGAACCGGTCGAGTGCCCGGTCGACCGCCGCCGCGCACTGCCGGGCGTCCCGTACGTCGACGGCGGCGGTCACGGTCGCGGCGCCCGCGCGTTCGCACAGGGCGGCCGTGTGTGCCAACTGGCCGGACGATCCGAGTGGATAGGGCACATCGGGGAGGTCCCGGGTGATGTCCAGCAGGAGCAGGTCGGCTCCCTCCTCGGCGAACCTGAGCGCGCAGGCACGGCCGAGGCCGCGGGCCGCGCCGGTGACGATCACGGCCTTACCGGTCAGCCTCACCTCGTGCTCGCGGCCGTCAGGCGCAGCAGCCGTTCCGGATCGTCGACCAAGTACATGTGGCCGCCGGGGAGTTCACGGTAGGAGAACGGACCGCTCGTCGCCCCGGCCCACTGTTCGGCCTGCGCGCGGGAGACGAGTTCGTCCTGCTCGCCGCGCAGGGCGGTGATCGGCACGGAGAGCGGCTCGGTGCCGCTCGGCCGGTAGTTCTCGTGCATCTCGACGTCGGCGCGGAGGATCGGGAGCAGGACCTCGACGAGTTCGGGGTCGTCGAAGGCCGCGTGCCGGTAGCCGGCGAACCGTTGCACCCCGGCGATGAACTCCTCGTCGGCCAGGCCGGTGGCCCGCTCGGTCCGTCCGTCCTGCGGCCCCGGTGATCCACTGACGAACAGGTGGCGCAGTCCGGGGTGACCGATCCGTTCGAGCTCCCTGGCGATCTCGTAGGCGAGCACCGCGCCGAGGCTGTGCCCGAACAGGGCGAGGTCCGCCCGCTCTCCGGCGTCGGCCAGGATCCTCGGTGTCAGCTCGGCGACGGCGTCGGCGACCTCGGCGAACGGGTCGTCCAGGAATCGTTCCTCGCGCCCCGGCAGCTGGACCGGAAGCAGTGTGACATCCGGTATTCCCAGCTTTTCCCATTCCCGGAAGAAACCGGCGCCGCTGCCCGCGAAAGGCAGGCAGGCGAGAATCGGCTGTGGTGCACTCATGGGTCCTCATCCTTCTTCGTCATTCACGAAGTTTCCTGATAACCAAAGTCCCGGTGCCGCTCGGCAGCGTAACCCACGGACGGCTCCACCGACCACGATCGGTCGGTGCCGCTGGCCGGTATTCGATGGCAGCTGTCGGCCCGCGGCCCGCGGCGCCGGGCGGGGGTTCGCCGAACGGACTGCCGGTTCGGTGCCGCCGGCACTCGGGCTACCCATCACCCGGCCCCCCGCAAACCTCGGCTCTCGTCCGTGTGTTCACCCGAGATCACCACTTGTTGGAGTGTCGACGAACCGCCCCCCGTGCCATCCCGCTCGGCGTTCGCCCAGCTCGCTCCTTCCGTTCGGGAGGGTCGCAGCCGGAGGACGCTGTCTCACGTGGTGCCGGGCCCTCCGCCGTCCGCCGCCCGGCGGGAAATGCGGAGGGGGCAATCGAATCGGCCCCGCCGCTGCTCGGATCCACCGCCGACTTCCTGCCGGAGGTGCCACGTGAGACATTGTCAAATACGTGATGGGACGGCGGACAAACGGTGATGGCGCTTGTTCCCGCCGGAGTCGGCGTGCTTATACTCGCGGTTATGGTGGATCACCACGGAGTGCATCGGGAAAGCTTCCAGGGTTTACAGGATTTATCGGACCGGGTGGTGTGATGACTTCTTCGCGCTGGGCGATATTCACTGATCATGAAAGCGGGCACGGTCGGGGTGTGAGGCGATGAGCATCCGCCAGCCCCCAGTCACCCGGACCGAGCGGATACTCGCCGACATCTGGTGCGATGTGCTCGAACTCGACGAGGTCGGGGTACTCGACAACTTCTTCGAAGTCGGCGGGTACTCGATGCTCATGCAGCTGGTGCGGGCGCAGATCGCGGAACGTACGGGTGTCCGTCCGACCTTGCCCGAACTGTTCATCCACTCCACGATCCGGTCGTGCGCCGCTTTCCTCGACGGATCGGCCACGGGTGGTTCGGGCCCGGGTGGATCGGGCCCGGGCGGTTCGGCGACGGGCGGTACGGCCACCGCCGGTACGACCAGCCGGCAGGACAAAGTCCTCTTGGCAGAGGGCGGTTCGGACCGCGACACGTTCCGCGGCACGGTCCGTGACACGGACATCGCCGTCATCGGACTGGCCTGCCGCTTCCCGGACGCGGTGGACGCCGACCAGTTCTGGGACAACCTCGTGTCCGGCGTGGACAGCATCAGCCGCTTCCCCCCGAAGAGCATCCCCGGCCCCGGCGGCGGCAAGCGCGAGTACGTTCCCGCGCGCGGACTGCTCCACGAGCCGGAATGGTTCGACGCGGGCTACTTCGGCTACACCCCGCGCGAGGCCCTGCTCACCGACCCCCAGCACCGGGTCCTGCTGGAGTGCGCGGTCGAGGCGATCGAGGGCGCCGGCTACGACCCGGACCGGTTCCCGGGCCTGATCGGCATCTACGCCGGGTGCAGCCTGTCCTCCTACACGGAGACCCTGCGGGCCAGGCAGCAGGAGGACCGGTCGATCACCACCTGGGACATCCTGATGGGCACCACCAGCGACTACCTGGCCAGTCGCATCGCCTACAAGCTGGGGCTGCGCGGGCCGACCGCCAATGTGCAGGCGGCGTGCGCGACTTCGCTGTACGCGGTGCACTTCGCCGCCCGGGCCCTGCTCGCCGGGGAGTGCGATCTCGCGCTGGCGGGCGGCAGTTCGGTGCGGCTGCCGGCCGAGCTGGACAACTACCGGGTCGGCGGGATACCGGGTCGGCGGGATCACCTCGCCGTCCGGTGTCTGCAGCCCGTTCGACACGGCCGCGGACGGGGTGGTCGGCGGTCAGGGGTGCGGGATCACCGTGCTGAAGCGGCTGTCCGAGGCCATCGCCGACGGCGACCACATCCATGCCGTGCTGCGCGGTTCCGCGGTGAACAACGACGGCCGGGACCGTGCGGGGTTCACCGCGCCGGGAGTCCGGGGGCAGGTCGAGGTGGTCAGGGCCGCCCAGCGCGCCGCGGGCGTCACGCCCGCGTCCATCACCTACGTCGAGGCGCACGGCACCGGCACCCGGGTCGGGGACCCGATCGAGGTCGCCGGGCTGAACCAGGCGTTCGAGGACGGGAAGCCCCGCGAGGAGCCGTGCCTGCTCGGCTCGGTGAAGGGCAACATC
>NZ_JZWY01000710.1:0-2009 GCF_000966955.1 Streptomyces sp. NRRL S-495 | reverse complement strand
TTCGAGGACGGGAAGCCCCGCGAGGAGCCGTGCCTGCTCGGCTCGGTGAAGGGCAACATCGGGCACCTCGATGCCGCCGCCGGCATCGCCGGGTTCATCAAGACGGTGCTCGCCGTGGAACGCGGGACCCTCCCGCCGAGCCTGCACTACTCCGTGCCGAACCCCGACATCGACTTCGCGGCGGGCCCCTTCGCCGTGGTCACCGAGCCCACGCCGTGGGCGCCCGTCGGGCAGCCGCGCCGGGCCGGTCTCACCGCCCGAGGTCTCGGCGGCAACAACGCGCACATCGTGCTGGAGCAGCCGCCCGCACCGCTGCCGCGCGCCGGGACCGAGGACCACCAGGTGCTGGTGCTGTCCGCGCACACCCCGGCCGCCCTGGACGAGCTGACGGCCCGGATCGCCGACCGGCTGGCCGACCGTCCGGACCTCGAACTGCGGGACGTGGCCTGGACCTTGCAGGTCGGCAGGCGGCTGCACGGGTACCGCCGGTACGCGGTGGTGCGCGACCGGCAGGACGCCCTGCGGGTGCTCCGCGGGGGCGCCCCGGAGCGGCTGGTCAGCGGTGACCACGCCAGGGACGGGCGGGCCGTGGCGCTGCTGGTGCCGCGGACGGTGGACGCCGAGGTGGTGCGGCACTGGCAGGCCCTCGGCCCGGTCCCGGACCTCACGCTGGGCCCGGACAGCGACGATGCCGCGATCGGCTCCGCACTGGACACCCCCGGCCGGGTGTTCCTGGACCTCGGCGACCCGGCGGCGGCCGCACGGCTGCGGGAACATCCGCGGTGGACGCCGGAGCACATCGTCGTCACGGTCACCGATCCGCTGGCGGCACTCGGTGAGCTGTGGCTCGCCGGGCTGCCGATCGACTGGGCCGCCGCTCGCACGGAGCCGGCGCGAAGGGTGCCCCTGCCCGGCTATCCGTTCCAGCGGCAGCCCTACCTGCTGGAGGCGGGACCCGCCGTGCAGCCGTCCTCGTCCACCCCCGAGGCCGGGCCGAACACGGAGCGGACGGTGTCGATGCTGTTCACCGAGATGCTCGGTCTGCCGGAGGTCGACCCGGAGGACAGCTTCTTCGACCTCGGCGGGGACTCGCTGGTGGCGAACGAGCTGGTGGGCAGGCTCGAACAGCTGCTGCCGGTGCGGCTGGAGGTGCGGGCGATGTACGACGCGCCGTCGGTGCGGGAGTTCACCGCCCTGGTCGAGGAGCAGCTGCGCGGCGCGGCGGTGCGCCATGACTGAGATCCGGGTGATCGAACGCCCCGCGCCGGCCACCGCCGTGGCCACCCTGTACTGCTTCCCGCACGCGGGCGGCGCGGCGGGGGAGTACGCGCGCTGGGCGGCGTACACACCCGGCCTGCGACTGGTGGCCGTCCAGCCACCGGGCCGGGCGCACAACCTCGGTGCGCAGGCGTTCACCGCGATGCCGGAGCTGGTGCGCGAGATCCTCGCGAAGGTGCGGTTCACCCCGCCGTTCGCCCTGTTCGGCCACAGCCTCGGCGCGCTCGTCGCGTTCGAGGTGGCCAGGGCCCTGGGCACGAGCCCGACCCGGCTCTTCGTCTCCTCCTGCCCGCCTCCGCCGCTGGCCGTGTCGGACCCGCCGCTGCACCTGCTGGACGATCCCGGGCTGCACGCCGAGATCGAACGACGCTGGGGCCCGCTGCCCGCGGCCACCGGAGCCGACCGGGACCTGCTCACCGCCGCGCTGGCCTGCTACCGCGCGGACCTCCAGGTGCTGGAGACCTACGAGCACGTGCCCGGCTCCCGGCTGAGGTGTCCCGTCACCGCGCTCGCCGGTGCGGGGGAGCCGAAGCGCGAGGAGTGGACGGCGGGCTGGCAGGACCTCACCGACGGGGCGTTCGCCTCGCACGAGCGGGCGGGAGGCCACTTCCACACCCGGGACGACCTCGACGGCCTCGGCAGGCTGCTCGGCGACACGGTGCGCGCCGACCTGATCCGGGCCGAGCGCAGTACCACCAGGTGAGAGCGGCGCGGGGCCGCGCCGGCGGGGG
>NZ_JZWY01000709.1:0-13682 GCF_000966955.1 Streptomyces sp. NRRL S-495 | reverse complement strand
CGGCGGGTACGTGTACGGCATGTACGAGGTGCGGCGGGTACGAGCTCCGGGCCGGGTGCGGCGCGCGGGCGCGGTGGAACCGGTGCGGGCCCGGGTGCGAACGGGCCGGCCGGACGGCCGTGGGCGCCTCGCCGGACTCCGGCCCACGGTGGTGCGCCGAGCGGGGCCCGCTCGGCGCCAGCGAGGCTAAACCGGTTCAGGGGCGCTGTCAACGGTGCCGGTGGAGTTCACACCCGCCGGTGAACCGCCGGCCGGCGGCGAGGTGGACTCGCGCACGGTCAGCCGCGGGGTCGGCATCTGCAGGTCACGGCCGGGACCGGCGTCGTCGATCACCGCGAGCAGGCTGCGCGCCACCTGCTCGCCGAGCGCGAAGGTGTCCCGGCTCAGCGCGGTGAGCGGCGGGTGCACGATCCGGGCGAGCACCGAGTCGTCGAAGGAGACGATGGACAGCTCCCCGGGCACCGCGACGCCCATCTCCCCCGCCACGCCGAGACCGGCCACCGCCATCACGTCGCTGTCGTAGACGATCGCGGTGGGCCGCCGCGGCCGGGAGAGCAGGGTGCGGGTGGCGGCGGCGCCCTCCGCGTCGCTGAAGTCGGTCGGCACCGAGAGCGCCTCCTCCAACCCGAGCCGGCGCGAGGCGTCGCGCAGTGCGCGGATCCGCCGCTGGGTGTGCTGGAAGTGCGGCAGCCCGGCCAGGTGGGCGATCCGCCGGTGCCCGATGGCGGCCAGGTAGTCGACGATGGAGAGCATCGCCTCGCGGTCGTCGGCCCAGATCCGCAGCGGCCCGGCGCCCTTGCCCGGGCCGCCGAGCACGACCGCGGGCAGGCCGAGCGCGTCCAGCACGGCGAGCCTGGGGTCGCGCAGCTGGAGGTCGACCACGATGAAGCCGTCGACCCGGTGCTCGGAGGTCCATCGGCGGTAGACCTCGATCTCGGCCGCGGTGTCCTCGACCACCATCAGGTGCAGGGCGACGGAGTGCGCGGACAGCACCGCCTGGAGGCCCGAGAGCAGCTGGCTGAAGAACGGCTCGACGCCGATGGTCCTGGCCGGGCGGGCGATCACCAGGCCGACCGCGTCCGCCCTGGCCCCGCCGAGGGCGCGGGCGGCGCTGTGCGGCCGCCAGTTCATCTCCTCGGCGACCTGGAGGATCCGGGCCCTGGTCGCCTCGCTCACCCCCGGGCGGCCGTTGAGCGCGAAGGACACCGCGCCCTTGGAGACGCCCGCCCGGCGGGCGATGTCGGCGATGGTCGGTCTGCCCACGGGTTCCGACTCCTCTCTTGACAGCCAAGTTTAGGCCGGAGCATAGTCCCTGCAACAGCTAGACCGGTTTAGTAAGACAGGTTCCGAAACCGCGCGCAATCCCCGATGCATCCCCCTCCCCCACCCACCACGGGAGAACCCTCATGCGTAGAATCCGGGCGGCAGTGACGACGGCGGTGCTCACCGCGACCCTGGCCACAGGCTGCGGACTCGGCTCCGACGGCACCTCCGGCAGCAGTGACAGCGCGGCGAGCGCCGCCGCCACCGGCGAGGTCAAGGGCAAGGTCTCGCTCCAGACCTGGGCGCTGAAGCCGAAGTTCACCGCCTATGTGCAGGGCGTGATCGACGGCTTCAAGCAGAAGTACCCGGGCGTCGAGGTCGACTGGCTGGACCAGCCCGGCGACGGCTACTCCGACAAGGTGCTCAGCCAGGCCGCCGCCGGCACCCTGCCCGATGTGGTCAACCTCCCACCGGACTTCGCCCTCCCGCTGGCGAAGCAGGGCCTGCTGCTGGACGTCGCCAAGGCCGACCCGAAGCTCCCCGAGGAGTACGTGGCCGGCGGCCTCGACGCCTACCGGTTCGCGGGCCTGGGCGGCACCTTCGGCTACCCCTGGTACCTCAACACCGACGTCAACTACTGGAACGCCGAGCTGCTGACCAAGTACGGCCTGGACCCGAAGAAGCTCCCCGCCACCCTGGACGAACTCATCGCCCAGGCCCGGACCTTCAAGGAGAAGGCCGGCGGCTCGGCCTACCTGATGAGCCGCAAGCCCGGCCTCGGCGACCTGGTCGACGCGGGCGTCGAGGTAATGGCCGAGGACGGAAAGTCGTTCACCTTCAACACCCCCGAGGCCGCGGCCGTACTGGACAAGTACCGCGCCGCGTTCAAGGAGGGGCTGCTGCCGAACGACGTCCTCACCGACACCTACGCCGGCAACTCCAAGCTCTTCACGGCCGGCACCGCGGCCTGGACGACCGCCGGGGCCAACTTCATCACCACCGTCGCCACCGACAACCCCACCCTCGCCCCGAAGATCGTCTCCTCCCCGTCGATGGGCACCCCGCCGCTCTACGTCCAGGGCGTGTCCGTGCCCAAGAACACCAAGAACCCGGCCGCCGCGGTGGCCCTGGCCCGCTGGGTCACCAGCCCGGAGAACCAGGCCGCCTTCTCCCGGCTGACCAGCATCTTCCCCTCCACGAAGGCCTCCGCGAACGACCCGCTGTTCAGCAAGTCGGACGGCAGCAACGCCGGCGACGCCAAGGTCGTCGCCTTCACCTCGCTGGCCAAGGCGAAGATGCTCCAGCCGGTCCAGGTGGACGACGCGATGAGCACCATCGTCAAGCAGCAGTTCACCCTCGCGATCAGCGGCGACACCAGCTCCAAGCAGGCCCTGGACACCGCCGTCGAGCGGTGCAACCAGCTCCTCAAGGGCTAGGCCCTCTCCTTCGAGGCCCTGACCGCCCGCGCGCCGGTGGGCGGCGGCCCCGCCCCCGGGGAGCCGCCGCCCACCGGGCACGACCCGCGACCCCCGCCCCAGGAAGGCACGGCATGACCCACCGGCGCTGGTTCACCCCCTGGCTGCTCGCCGGGCCCGCACTGATCTGGCTGGCCGTCTTCAACCTCTGGCCCGCCGCCAACACGGTGATCCTGTCGTTCACCAACGCCAAGCCGCTGGGCGGCGGGCGGTTCACCGGCCTCGACAACTACCAACGCGCCTTCAGCGACGACCAGTTGGCCGACGCCCTGCTCAACTCCGTGATCTACCTGCTGATCTGCCTGCCGCTGCTGACCGTGCTGCCGCTGCTGCTGGCCCTGCTGGTCCAGCGCAGACTGCCCGGCATCACCTTCTTCCGCACCGCCTTCTACACCCCCGTCGTCGCCTCCGCCGTCGTGGTCGCCCTGATCTGGGGCTGGGCACTGAACGACCGTGGGCTGATCAACGGCGTCCTGCGGCAGACCGGCCTCGCCGACTCGCCGGTCCCCTTCCTCACCGACCGCTGGCTGCTGCTGCTCAGCGCGATCGCCCTGACCACCTGGAAGGGCCTCGGCTACTACATGGTCATCTACCTGTCGGCGCTGGCCAATGTCGGCCGGGAGCTGCACGAGGCCGCCGCCGTCGACGGCGCGGGCACGCTGCGCCGCTTCCTGCACGTCACCCTGCCGGGGGTGCGGCCCACCATGGTGCTGGTCTCGGTGCTGATCTCGGTCTCCTCGCTGCGGGTGTTCTCCGAGCTGTACGTGCTCTCCAACGGCACCGGCGGCCCGGGCGGCCGGGACATGTCGGTGGTGATGCTGATCCAGATGTACAGCCGCGGCTTCACCGGCCACCTCGGCTACGCCTCGGCGCTCAGCCTGCTGCTGTTCCTGATCACCCTCGGCCCGATGCTGCTGCTGACGCGCCTCAACCGGAAGGCGGCCTGACCCGTGAGGCGCTCCCGCAGCTTCAACACCCCCTCCCCCGCCGAGACCGCACTGCGCTACCTGCTGCTCCTGCTCGTCCTGCTGCTGGTCGTCGGGCCGTTCCTGTGGCAGCTCTCCACCTCCCTCAAGGGTCCGACCGAGGACGTCTGGTCCGCCACCCCGCACTTCCTCCCGGACCACCCCACCGTCGACAACTACCTCAAGGTCGCCGACACCATCCCGGTCTGGACGTACGCCGCCAACTCGCTGGTCGTCGCCGCCATCGCGATCTTCGGCAACGTGGTCGGCTGCACCCTGGCCGGCTACGCCCTCGCCAAGCTGCGCTTCCGGGGCGTCCGACTGGTGTTCGGCCTGCTGCTGGCCACCCTGGTCCTGCCCGGCGAGGCCACCGTGGTGTCCCAGTACGTCACCGTGCGCAGCCTCGGCCTGGCCGACACCCTGACCGGCGTGGCCCTGCCCGGCGCACTCTCCATGCTCAATGTGCTGCTGATGCGCACCGCCTTCGCCGCCGTCCCGCCCGAGCTGGAGCAGGCGGCGCTGGTGGACGGCGCCAATGTCCGCCAACGGCTCTGGCACATCGGCCTGCCGAACGTGCGCGGCATGCTCAGCGTGATCGTGATCTTCACCTTCATCGGCGCCTGGGACGACTTCCTCTGGCCGCTGATCGTGCTCAACGACCCGCAGAAGTACACCCTCACGGTGGGTCTCCAGTACCTCAACGGCACCTTCAGCGCCAACCCCCGGCTGATCGCGGCCGGCACCATGATCGCCTTCCTGCCGATCGTGGTGGTGTTCGCGGTGTGCCAGCGCTTCTTCTTCAAGGGAGTGGAGGAGGGTGCCGTGAAGGGCTGAACCCCGCACCGGACGACCGCACCGGACGACCGCACCGGACCGCACCGGACGCACCGCCGTTCCTCCTCCCAGGGAGCCACCGACCATGACCACCGCTCCGCGGACCACCGCCCCGCGCTTCGGCGTCAACTACACGCCCACCGCCGGCTGGTTCCACCACTGGCTCGACTTCGACCTCGACGCCGTCCGCGCCGACCTCGACTCGATCGCCGCGCTCGGCCTCGACCACGTCCGGGTGTTCCCGCTCTGGCCGCTGTTCCAGCCCAACCGGACGCTGATCCGCCCGCGCGCCGTCGAGCAGCTCGTGGCGCTGGTGGACGCGGCCGGGGAGCGCGGGCTCGACGTCGCCGTGGACGGCCTCCAGGGCCACCTGTCCAGCTTCGACTTCGAACCGGCCTGGATCCGGACCTGGCACCGCCGGAACATGTTCACCGACCCGGACGTGGTCGACGGCCAGGCCGCCTATCTGCGCACCCTCGCCGCCGCCCTCGCCGAACGGCCCAACTTCCTCGGCATGACGGTCGGCAACGAGGTCAACCAGTTCTCCGGCGAGCCGCACCCCGACCCGCACCGGGCCACCCCCGAGCAGGCCGAGGCCTGGCTGCGCCGGATGGTCGACGCCTGCGAGCGGGGCGCCCCCGGCCGGCTGCACCTGCACGCCTCCTACGACGCCGCCTGGTACCTCGACGGGCACCCGTTCACGCCCTGGCACTCGGCCCGGATCGGCGCCGCCACCGCCGTGCACTCCTGGGTGTTCAACGGCACGGCGCAGCGCTACGGCGCCCGTTCCACCGCGAGCGACCAGCACGCCGCCTACCTGGTGGAGCTGTCCAAGGCCTGGGCCGGGGATCCGCACCGCCCGGTCTGGCTCCAGGAGGTCGGCGCCCCGGCCCCGCACATCACCGCCGCGGACGCCGCCCGGTTCACCGGCGCGACCGTGGCCGCGGTGCTGGACTGCCCCGATCTGTGGGGCGTCACCTGGTGGTGCTCGCACGACGTGGACCGCTCGCTGGCGGACTTCCCCGAGCTGGAGTACAGCCTCGGCCTGCTGACCAACGACCGGCGGGCCAAGCCGGCCGGGGAGCGGCTGGCCGAGGCCGTCGCCGCCGCGCGCGCCGACTGGCGGGCGCCCGCGCCGCGCCGCACCGCCGTGGTGGTCGCTGCCGGGGACGAGGTGACCGCGCCGGGCCGCTCGGTCTGCGGTCCCGGCGGCGCGGTGTTCGAGACCTTCATGCGGCTGGCCGCGGACGGCGCCCGGCCGACCGCGGTCCTGGCCGAGCGCGCCGGGGACGCCGCCCACCTCGCCGCCCGGGGCATCACCGAACTCGTCCACCCGGACGAACCGAGCCGACCCTCCCTCCCCCTCGCCCAGTCGCCCAACGGAGTCCGCTGACATGCACGATGACCGCACCCTCGTCGAAGCCCGCCTCAAGCGCGTCCTGGAGGAGCGCATCCGCCCGGCGGTGTACCCCGAGTCCGTCCCGCTGACCGTCACGGTGTGGACCGCGCCCGGCGAGCCCGTCCCGGTCGCCGAGGGCCTGGCCGCGCCGCGCTCGCCGATCGCGGTCGGGGACGCCTGGGGCGCGCCGTGGAGCACCAGTTGGCTCACCGTGGCCGGGACGGTGCCCGGGGCCTGGGCCGGGCGGACCGTCGAGGCGCTGATCGACCTCGGCTTCGACGCCAATATGCCCGGCTTCCAGTGCGAGGGCCTGGTGTACCGCCCCGACGGCACCCCGGTGAAGGGTCTCAATCCGCAGAACCAGTGGGTGCGGATCGCCGCCCCGGCGGACGGCGGCGAGCCGGTGCTGCTGCATGTCGAGGCCGCCGCCAACCCGGTCATCCTGGACTACCACCCCTTCCTGCCCACCGAGTTGGGCGACAGGGAGACCGCCGGGGACAAGCCGCAGTACCGGCTGGCGCGGATGGACCTCGCGGTCTTCGACGAGACGGTGTGGCAGCTGGTGCTGGACCTGGAGGTGCTCGGCGAGCTGATGGCCGAGCTGCCGGCCGACGGCGCCCGCCGCTGGGAGCTGCTGCGCGCGGTCGAGCGGGCCCTCGACGCGATCGACCTCCAGGACGTCAACGGCACGGCAGCGGCGGCCCGTTCCTGCCTGGTCGAGGTGCTGGCCGCGCCCGCCGCGCCGTCCGCGCACCGGATCGGCGCGATCGGCCACGCGCACATCGACTCGGCCTGGCTGTGGCCGCTGCGGGAGACGGTCCGCAAGGTCGCCCGGACCGCCGCCAATATGACCGCGCTGCTGGAGGAGGAGCCGGACTTCCTCTACACCATGTCCCAGGCGCAGCAGTTCGCCTGGATCAAGGAGCACCGCCCGGAGGTGTACGCCCGGGTGAAGAAGGCGGTGGCGGACGGCCGCTTCGTCCCGGCCGGCGGCATGTGGGTGGAGTCGGACACCAATATGCCGTCCTCGGAGGCGATGGCCCGTCAGTTCGTGCACGGCAAGCGGTTCTTCCTGGCCGAGTTCGGGATCGAGAACGAGGAGGCCTGGCTGCCGGACACCTTCGGCTTCACCGGCGGCCTGCCGCAGATCATCCGCAACGCGGGCTCCAAGTGGCTGCTGACCCAGAAGATCTCGTGGAGCCAGATCAACAAGTTCCCGCACCACACCTTCCTCTGGGAGGGCATCGACGGCACCCGGATCTTCACCCACTTCCCGCCCGTGGACACCTACAACTGCTCCATGAAGGGCTCCGAGATCGCCCACGCGGCACGGAACTTCAAGGACAAGGGGGTGGCCCGGCACTCGCTGGCGCCGACCGGCTGGGGCGACGGCGGTGGCGGCACCACCCGCGAGATGGTCGGCAAGGCCGCCCGGCTGCGCGACCTGGAGGGCTCGGCCACGGTGCGCTGGCAGCGGCCGGCCGAGTTCTTCGCCGAGGCCGAGGCCGAGTACCCGAGTCCGCCGGTCTGGGTGGGTGAGCTGTACCTGGAGCTGCACCGGGCCACGCTGACCAGCCAGGCCCGGACCAAGCAGGGCAACCGGCGCAGCGAGAACCTGCTGCGGGAGGCAGAACTCTGGTGTGCCACGGCCGCGTTGCGCACCGGCCTGGCCTACCCGTACGAGCGGCTGGACCGGATCTGGAAGACCGTGCTGCTGCACCAGTTCCACGACATCCTGCCGGGCTCCTCGATCGCCTGGGTGCACCGGGAGGCGGAGGCGACGTACGCGGGCCTGGCGGCCGAGCTGGAGGAACTGATCGGCGCCGCTCAGCAGGCCCTGGCGGGCGATCCGGCGGGCGGGCGCGAGCTGGTGTTCAACGGCGCCCCGCACGGGCGTTCGGCGGTGCCGGCGGGCGGCGCGGCGGTGGCGGTGGCCGGTCCGGGCGACTGCGCGGTGACCGCCCGCGAGGGCGGCGGCTTCGTGCTCGACAACGGGCTGCTGCGGGTCGTGGTGGACGGCGACGGCCTGGTGGTGTCGGCGGTGGACGCGGCGAGCGGCCGGGAGGCCGTCGCCCCGGGCGCCCGGGCGAACCTGCTCCAACTGCACCCCGACTTCCCGAACATGTGGGATGCCTGGGACGTCGACCAGTTCTACCGGAACACGGTCACCGACCTGGTCGGGGCCGACGAGGTCGCGGTGCACACCGAGGACCCGGCGGAGGTCGCGGTGCGGGTCGCCCGCTCGTTCGGCTCCTCCACGGTGACCCAGACGCTGACCCTGCGCGCGGGCTCGGGCCGGCTGGACATCGACACCGAGGTGGACTGGCACGAGGCGGAGAAGTTCCTGAAGCTCGCGTTCCCGCTGGACGTGCACACCGAGCGGTACGCGGCCGAGACCCAGTTCGGCCACCAGTTCCGGCCCACCCACACCAACACCAGCTGGGACGCGGCCAAGTTCGAGGCCTGCAACCACCGCTTCGTGCACCTGGCCGAGCCGGGCTGGGGCGTCGCGCTGGTCACCCCCTCGACCTACGGGCACGACGTGACCCGGGCGGTGCGCGCGGACGACGGCGGCACCACCACCACGGTCCGGTTCTCGCTGCTGCGCGCGCCGCGCTTCCCCGACCCGCGCACCGACCAGGGCCGGCACCGGTTCCGGCACGCGCTGGTGCCGGGCGCGGAGATCGGCGACGCGGTCCGCGAGGGCTACGCGGTGGGCCTGCCCGAGCGCCGGGTGACCGGTTCGGCGGAGTCGGTGCGGCCGCTGGTCGCGCTGGACCAGGACGCGCTGGTGGTGAGCGCCGTCAAGCTGGCCGACGACGGCAGCGGGGACCTGGTGGTGCGGGTCTACGAGTCCGCCGGCGGCCGGGCCCGGGGGCGGCTGGCGACCTCCTTCGCGCTGGCCGCCGCGGTGCCCTGCGACCTGCTGGAGCGGCCGTGGGAGGGCACCCGCGGCGAGGTCGTGGCGGACGGCGACGGGGTGCGGCTGGCGCTGCGGCCGTTCGAACTGGTGACCCTGCGGCTGACGCCGGCGCGCTGATCCTGTTTGCTGTCCCTGTCGTCCTGCTCGTCCTGCTCGCCCTGCTCGCTGCTCGTCCTGTCCGGCCCGCCGCCCCGGTCCTCCGGGGGCGGCGGGCCGGATGCCCGTCCGTCTGTGCGTCCACCCCTCCGGAGCCCTCCGCCATGACCGCGCCCTCGCCGTCCACCGCCCCGCTGTTCGCCGGCCCCCTGTACGCGGCTGTCGACATCGGCGGCACCAAGATCGCCGGGGCGCTCGTCGACTCCGCCGGGGCGCTCGCCCACCGCGTCCAGCTGCCGACCCCCGCGAAGGAGTCCGGCGCCGAGGTGCTGGCCGTGGTGCACCGGGTGCTGGACCACCTCGCCGCCGCGCCCGACTGGGCGGCGGTCACCGCCGTCGGCATCGGCAGCGCCGGACCGGTGGACCTCGTCGGCGGCACGGTCAGCCCGGTCAACATCCCCGGCTGGCGGGAGTTCCCGCTCACCGCCGAGGTCGCCGCCCACCCCGCCGTGGCCGGCCGCCCGGTGGCGCTGGCCGGGGACGGGGTCGCGATGGCCGCCGCCGAGCACTGGCGCGGCGCCGCCCGGGGCGCGGGGAACGCGCTCTGCCTGGTGGTCTCCACCGGGGTCGGCGCGGGCCTGGTGCTGAACGGCGCGGTGCACCCCGGGCCGAGCGGCAACGCCGGCCACCTCGGCCACATCACCGTGGACCTGGACGGCGAGCGGTGCCCGTGCGGCTCGTACGGCTGCCTGGAGAACATCGCCAGCGGCACCGCCATCGCCCGCCGGGCACTCGCCGAGGGCTGGGAGCCCCGGGGCGCGGACCGCTCGGCGCGCGCGGTGGCCGAGGACGCGCTGGCCGGGCACCCGGTGGCACTGGCCGCCTTCGACCGCGCGGCGCAGGCGCTGGCGGCCGGGATCGCCGCCACCGCCACCCTGGTCGACCTGCGGCGGGTGGTGGTCGGCGGCGGGGTGGCGGCGGCCGGTCCGGTGCTGTTCGAGCCGCTCGCCCGGCACCTGGACCGCTACGCGGCGCTGCCGTACGTGCGGGGGCTGGACGTGCGGCGGGCCGAGCTGGGGAACGACGCCGGGCTGATCGGCGCCGCCGCGCTCTGCCGCTGAGCACCGGGCTCCCGCCCCTCGCCCCTGCCCGTGCCACCACCCCCGGGAGACCGTCCGCATGCCGCTGTTCGCCCCGCTCACCAACCCGGTGCGCCCGTACGCCTGGGGCTCCGCCACCGCGATCCCCGCGCTGACCGGTGCCGCGCCCACCGGCGGACCGCAGGCCGAACTGTGGCTGGGCGCCCACCCGTCCGCGCCGTCCCTGCTCGACGACGGGCACGGGCCGCGCCCGCTGGACCGGCTGATCGCCGAGTCCCCGGAGGAGCTGCTCGGCGCGGCCACCGTCCGGCGGTTCGGCCCCCGGCTGCCGTTCCTGTTCAAGGTGCTGGCCGCCGAACGGGCGCTGTCCCTCCAGGTCCACCCGACCCGGGCGCAGGCCGAGGCCGGGTTCGCCGCCGAGGAGGCGCTCGGGGTGCCGCCGGACTCCCCGGAGCGGGTGTACAAGGACCGCGACCACAAGCCGGAACTCCTGTGTGCGCTGGGCGACTTCGAGGCCCTGTGCGGCTTCCGTCCGACCGCCGCCACGGCCGCGCTGCTGGACCGGCTGGCGGTCCCCGCGCTGGCCGGCTGGGCCTCGGCACTGCGCGCGCGGCCCGCCGCGGCGGTGCTGCCCGACCTGCTCCGACAGGCCCTCGGCGGCGGTGGCACGGGTGGCCCGGGCGGTGCCGCCGTGCTCACGGAGGTCACCGCCGCACTGGACCGGGTCGCGGCGTCCGACGGTCCCTTCGCCGCCGCCTGTGCGGCCTACGCCCGCGCCGCCCGCGACTACCCCGGCGACCCGGGCCTGCTCGCCGCGCTGCTGCTGAACCACGTCCGGCTGCGGGCCGGCCAGGCCCTGCACCTGGACGCCGGCGTGCCGCACGCCTACCTCCGCGGCCTGGGCGTCGAGCTGATGGCCAACTCGGACAACGTGCTGCGCTGCGGTCTGACCGCCAAGCACATCGATGTTCCGGGCCTGCTCGCGGTGACCGTCTTCGAGGCCGTCGAACCGGCCGTACTGACCGCCCGGCCCATGGCCGGCGGCGATCCCTCGGAGGTCTGCTTCCCCTCCCTCGCGGCCGAGTTCCGCCTCTCCCGGCTCCGCCTCGCCGACACCGGCGTGCGGATCGACCGCGCGGACGCCCCGCAGATCCTGCTGTGCACCGCCGGCGAGGCCCGGCTGTCCGCCCCCGACGGCTCGGCCCTGCGCCTCGCCCGGGGCGGCTCCGCCTACCTGCCGCCCAGCACCGTCCCGGTCCGGCTCGACGGCCCGGGCGCGGAGCTCCACCGCGCGACCGTCGGCTGACGCGCCGCCCGGTCCTTCCGACCGTCACTGCACCTGTCCGCCTGCCCTCATGTACGCCTGCCCGCCCGTCCGCCCCCGCACAGGAAGAAGCCCCAGTCGACTTCCTGTGCCGGGCGTCGGCCGGCCCGGCCTCCCGAGGGGTCAGCGCGCGCGGTGCCGGTACGAGCCCACGGGGACACTCCGGGTCAGCACGCTCAGGCCGGGCAGGCGCCGGCGCGGCTGGTGGTGTCCGGCGGAGGCGGCGACCAGGGCCCCGCGCGGGGACTTCACTCCCGGCCGGGGCGGCACCGCGACAGCCACCTCGTCGGCCAGGAAACCGGAGAGGAACCGCCGCTCCGACGGGCTGAGCGTGCGGGAGCGGCCGGAGGCCTCGTCCCGGGCGACCACCACGGTCCGCGCCCGCATAAAGGTGTGCGGGTCACGACACACATTCACCACAACATGCGCGGAACTGCGTCCGAGCCGTTCCACCGTCAGCCGCACCAGCAATGGCTCCGGCCGGTGGTGCAGCTGCTCCAGATAATCGATCTCGTGCCGCGCGATCAGGAATCCCGACGGGAATAGGGATTCCTGTACCGCGGTCGAGTGGTGGCAGAAGAGGTCGTAAATTCCCTCCTGCACGTAGGAGACCAGCCGGGCGTTGTTGATGTGCCCGTTCTCATCGACGTCGCTCCACCGGGTGGGGCAGGCCAGGACGTGCGCGTTGGCGTCCGCCTCGTGGTTCCGTGCCGCGCTCACCGGTGTTCGGCCGCGACACCGGTGGGCAGCAGCGCCCGCTGCAACCGCGCGTAGTAGACGGCGTGTTCGGAGGCCATCCGAGCGGCGGTCCAGCCCTCCTCGGCGGCCTCGGCGGCGGCCTGGACGACCAGGCTGTCGAGCACGCCGTCGACCGCCCGGCACAGCTCGGCCACCGCCGCCAGGCGCTCGGGGACGTCCGACCCGCCGGCCGACCCGCCGGCCGGGAAGGCCGCGAGCGAGTCGACCGCCAGCCGCAGTTCGTCGACGTTCTCGGACCTGGATTCGGAAACGAAATTGCGCACAGTTCTCTCCCTAAACGGTTACGGCATTTCTGGATGTGCGAACCCGGCGAGCGGGTTCGTGTTCCCCCCGGCGCCATGGACGCTATCCCAGCCCGGGGCGCTACGGGGAGGTATTCGGAACAGGAGCGGAAACTGACCACCATTGGAGTAGTTTGACGTTGCATAAAATCAGCCGCATCCACCGAATGCCACCCCGTTCGGCCCCTCCCCCCGTCCGGGGCCCCAGGCCGGCCGGTCATGCCCCGCTCCCCCAACTGGTCCACCAGCGCGCCTTGTAGAGCTGGGCGCCGGGCAGGTACCGGACGCCGTCCGGGCGGTGCAGGGTGAGCACCGAGGTGCACCAGGTGCACGGGCCCGCGTGGTCCGGGGCGGCCGTGAGCAGCCGCCCGGTACCGGGCTCGTCGCCCACACTCTTGATGTCCCGCTCGGCCCGTTCGTCCGCCAACCGGATCCGGGTGAAGCGGTCCGTCGGCGGGTCGAACCGCCACAGGTGCGCCGCCGTGCTCACCCAGAACCGGCCCGGCGAGGCGAGCACCGGGGCCAGGTCGTGGCCGCCGTGCTCGGGCAGCGGCACCGACCGTTCGGCGGTGAGCGTCGGCGCGGCCGACGTGCCGCCCACCCGAAGCGCCGTCAGGGTGTCGTCGCCGAGCGCCCAGAGCCGCCGGGTGCGCGCGTCCCACTGGACGCCGTGCGCGCCCGGCAGCCGGTACTCGGCGTACGCGGTGCTGCGCGGCCCCAGCGAGGCCGCGTACAGCCGGACCCAGCCGCCGCCCGAGGCGGCGACGGCGACATTGCCGTCCGGGAGCAGTTCCGCGCTGTGCGGGTTGGCCGACCCGGTGTCGACCGCCCAGGCGGTGGCGCCGGTCGTGGTGTCGACGACGGCCGCCAGACCGCCGGACGCGGTGGTGACGAGGTAGCGACGGCCGTGCCGGACCCGGCTCTTGGCCTCGTCCGGCAGCGCCCAGGTCCGGCCCGGGGCGAGGTCGGCCAGGTCGGGGGCGGTGTCCGCGGACCACGACCAGAGCACCGTCCGCCGGTCCGGCCCACCGGGCAGGGACAGCGCGGTCGGCCGCTCCGGGCCGAGCACCAGCACCCGCCGGGAGGCCTGGTCGACCACGGCCACCGTCCAGGTGGGCCGCAGCCCGGCGGCCGCGGCCGGGGCCGCGCCGATCCCCAGCACGAGGGCGGCCGCACCCGCCGCAGCCCGCCATGCCCGCCTCGCCCGCACCTGGCCGCCTCCCGCCGTCCGGCTCCGACTGTCCGACTCCCGCTGTCCTGCTC
>NZ_JZWY01000708.1:0-2556 GCF_000966955.1 Streptomyces sp. NRRL S-495 | reverse complement strand
CTCCCGACCCCACCGTGCGGCCCGCCCCCGCCCACCGCCAGCGCACGGGCGCCGACCGGCCTAAACACCGGTTGTCGTACCCGGGTGGTTGGATCGGAACCGAGGGCATCGCCAGAGGAACCGGAGACACGATGAGCACGGCCATGAGCACCGGCGCGCAGGCATCCGAGCCGCACGCCGCCGACAGCCACGACCTGATCCGCGTGCACGGGGCGCGGGAGAACAACCTGAAGGACGTCAGTATCGAGATCCCGAAGCGCCGGCTCACGGTGTTCACGGGCGTCTCCGGCTCGGGCAAGAGCTCCCTGGTGTTCGACACCGTCGCCGCCGAGTCGCAGCGGCTGATCAACGAGACCTACAGCGCCTTCGTCCAGGGCTTCATGCCGTCCGTGGCCCGGCCCGACGTTGACGTGCTCGACGGCCTGACCACCGCGATCATCGTCGACCAGCAGCGGATGGGCGCCGACCCGCGCTCCACCGTCGGCACCGCCACCGACACCAACGCGATGCTGCGGATCCTGTTCAGCCGGCTGGGTCAGCCGCACATCGGCTCGGCCAAGGCCTTCTCCTTCAACGTCGCCTCGATCAGCGGGGCCGGCGCGGTCACCGTCGAGCGCGCCGGAAAGACCGTCAAGGAGAAGCGCAGCTTCAGCGTCACCGGCGGCATGTGCCCGCGCTGCGAGGGCCGGGGCTCGGTCTCGGACATCGACCTCACCCAGCTCTACGACGACTCCAAGTCGCTCTCGGAGGGCGCGATCACCGTCCCCGGCTTCACCGGTGACGGCTGGATGACGCGGATCTACGCCGGCTCCGGCTTCCTCGACCCGGACAAGCCGATCCGCGACTACAGCGAGCAGGAGCTGCAGGACTTCCTGCACCGCGAGCCGACCAAGGTGAAGGTCAACGGCATCAACCTCACCTACGAGGGGCTGATCCCCAAGGTCCAGAAGTCCATGCTGGCCAAGGACAGGGAGGCGATGCAGCCGCACATCCGGGCGTTCGTGGACCGCGCGGTCACCTTCACCGCCTGCCCCGACTGCGGGGGCACCCGGCTCACGGCGGCCGCCCGCTCGTCGAAGATCGGCGGCATCAGCATCGCCGACGCCTGCGCGATGCAGATCAGCGACCTCGCGGAGTGGGTGCGCGGCCTGGACGAGCCCTCGGTGGCGCCGCTGCTGACCGCGCTCCGGCAGACCCTGGACTCCTTCGTGGAGATCGGCCTCGGCTACCTCTCACTGGAGCGGCCGGCCGGCACCCTCTCGGGCGGCGAGGCGCAGCGGGTCAAGATGATCCGCCACCTCGGCTCCTCGCTCACCGACGTCACCTATGTCTTCGACGAGCCCAGCACCGGTCTGCACCCGCACGACATCCAGCGGATGAACGGCCTGCTGCTCCAACTGCGGGACAAGGGCAACACGGTGCTGGTGGTGGAGCACAAGCCCGAGGTGATCGCGATCGCCGACCATGTGGTGGACCTCGGCCCGGGCGCGGGCTCGGCCGGCGGCACGGTCTGCTACGAGGGGCCGCTGGCGGGCCTGCGCGCGGCCGGCACGGTGACCGGCCGTCATCTGGACGACCGGGCGGCGGTGAAGGCCACCGTCCGCCCCCCGACCGGCAAGCTGCCGATCCGCGGTGCCACCGCCCACAACCTGCGCGACGTCGACGTGGACATCCCGCTCGGCGTCCTGGTCGTCGTCACCGGCGTGGCCGGCTCCGGCAAGAGCTCCCTGGTGCACGGCTCGGTCCCGCCCGGCGAGGACGTGGTGTCGGTCGACCAGAGCCCGATCCGCGGCTCCCGGCGCAGCAACCCGGCCACCTACACCGGCCTGCTGGAGCCGATCCGGAAGGCCTTCGCGAAGGCCAACGGGGTGAAGCCGGCCCTGTTCAGCCCGAACTCCGAGGGCGCCTGCCCGACCTGCAACGGCGCCGGCGTCGTCTACACCGACCTCGCGATGATGGCCGGCGTGGCCACCACCTGCGAGGACTGCGAGGGGCGGCGCTTCGACGCCTCGGTGCTGGAGTACCACTTCGGCGGCAAGGACATCAGCGAGGTCCTGGCGATGCCGGTGACGGAGGCGGAGGCCTTCTTCGCCGCCGGCGAGGCCCGCACCCCCGCCGCCCACCGCATCCTCACCCGCCTGGCCGACGTCGGCCTCGGCTACGTCAGCCTCGGCCAGCCCCTCACCACCCTCTCCGGCGGCGAGCGGCAGCGCCTCAAGCTGGCCACCCACATGGGCGACAAGGGCGGCATCTACGTCCTCGACGAGCCGACCACCGGCCTGCACCTCGCCGACGTCGAACAGCTGCTCGGCCTGCTGGACCGCCTGGTCGACTCCGGCAAGTCCGTCATCGTGGTCGAGCACCACCAGGCCGTGATGGCCCACGCGGACTGGATCATCGACCTCGGCCCCGGCGCCGGCCACGACGGCGGCCGCATCGTCTTCGAAGGCACCCCGGCGGAGCTGGTCGCCGCCCGCTCCACCCTCACCGCCCAACACCTGGCCTCCTACGTGGGCGCCTGAGCCGAGGCGTCGGGCCCCGGGTGCTCCCGGGGCC
>NZ_JZWY01000705.1:0-13749 GCF_000966955.1 Streptomyces sp. NRRL S-495 | reverse complement strand
AAGCAGAGTCGTCCTGGCCGATGGCGACCCCCGCGCCGGAGACCCGGACCCGCGGGGCCGCGGTGGCCAGGTCGACCTGGAGAGTGCCCGGTCGGCCCAGGTCCTCGCCCTGGTGGAGGGTGAGCACGGCCGGAGCGGCGGCCGGGTCGAGGTCGCGGAGGTAGGCGCCGAAGGCGGCCGCCGCCGCCCCGGTGGCCGGGTCCTCGACCACGCCGCCGACCGGGAACGGGTCGCGGACGTGGAAGACGTCGGGGGCGGCCCGCCACACCAGCTGGAGGGTGACGAGGTCCCGGGCCGTCATAAAAGCCGCGAGTCCGTCGAAGTCGTAGTCGAGCCGGGCCAGCCGGTCCCGCGTCCCGGCGGCGAGGACGAGGTGGCGGGCGCCCGCGTAGGCGTACCGGGGCGGCAGCGCGGGGTCGAGGTCCCCGGCGGCCCAGCCGAGCAGGGCGAGCGCCTCCTCGACGTCCGCCGCGCCGGCCTCCTCCACCCGGGGTTCGACGCTGGTGAGGGTGGCCCGCAGGGTCCCGTCCGCGTCCTTCGTCACCTCGACCGGCACCTCGCCCGCCGCGGTGCGGTAGAGGTAGCGGCCGGGGCCGACCCGCTCGGCGAGGGCCACGGCGGAGGCGACGGTGGCGTGGCCGCAGAACGGCACCTCGACCAGCGGGCTGAAGTAGCGGACGCCGTACTCGCCGGCACCCGGGCCGGGGACCAGGAACGCCGTCTCGGAGTAGCCGACCTCGGCCGCGATCGCCAGCATCCGGTCGGCGCTCAGGCCGGTGGCGTCCAGCACCACGCCCGCCGGGTTGCCGCCGGCGGGGTCGGTGGCGAAGGCGGCGTAGCGGAGGATCTCGGGAGCATCGGGAGCGGCGTCAGTGGCGGGAGTGGCGTCAGTGGTCATGCCCGCACGAACGCGCCCGGCCCGGCCGGTGTTCCCCGTCGACACAGCACCGTCACCACCGGCCCCCGTCACCGCAGCACCGCCTCCAGCAGATCGGTCCCCAACCGGGCGCTGCCCGCCAGGTCCAGCTGGTACAGCATGTAGCGCCCGCGCCGATGGGTGGTCAGCAATCCGGCCCGGCGCAGCACCGCCAGGTGCCGGGACACCTCGGGCGCGCTCAGCTGCCAGGCGGCCGCCAGCTCGCCGGTGGTGTGCGGGCCCCGCGCCATGGTGCGGGCGAGCCGGAGCCGGACGGGGTGGGCGAGCGCCTCCAGCCGCTGCTGGACCACCGCGAGCGAGACCGGTTCGGGCACGCCCGGCGCGGCCACGGGGTACTGCACCACCGGGCGCCAGCCGGTCGCGGACACCACCAGCAGGTGCGGCCGGCCGAACGCGGTCGGGATGAGGGTGACGCCGCCCGCGCCGGTCGCGCTGGTGGTGTTGTCCTGGAGCTTGTCGACGACGATCCGGCGCCGTCCCTCACCCGCGTCCTCCAGCACGACCGAGGAGGAGACCGCGGCCAGCGCCTCGACCGCGCCGTGCCGCACCAGCAGGTCCGTCTTACGGCGGGCGTCGGCGGCGAGTTCGGGCAGCACCCGGCGCCAGGCGTCGGCGAAGAAGCTCTCCGCGCAGTCCTCCAGCATCCGGCGGACCAGGGCCCGGACGGCGGGCGGGTCCGTGAGCAGCCGGTCCGCGAAGTCCGCCTGCCGGGGGCCGCGGGCGAGCGCCAGGTCCCGGGCCCGTTCCTGTTCCGCCGGGTCGGTGAGCGGCGAGGCCGTCCGGTGGGTGATCCGGGAGACGCCGCAGGTCGTCACGAGCGCGGCCCGGACGTACTGCTCGTCGTCGATCCGGTCGACGCTCCTCGGCGAGGGTCGCGCCGGGGATGCCGGGGACGAGGAAGTCGGCGCGCGAGGAGCGCCAGAGGAACTCCGCCTCGGTCAGTCGCTCGGCGAGCGCGGGCGGCACGGTGGCGGTGGTGCTCGCCGCCCAGCCGTGCAGGTCGGGGTGGTGCGCCGGTTCGGCGAGCACGTGCAGCATGGCGCTGAGTTCGGCCAGCGGCGAGGGCGTGAAGAGCAGCCGCTCGTCGGGCAGGCCGGTGATGTCGATGGTCAGGCTCACGCCCTGATCCTGTCACCTGCGGCGCCCCGGTCCGGCGTCGATTGACGGGACTCGTCAATCGACGTGCGTGCGGGCCGGCTGCGGGCGGACGGTACCGGCCATGAGCCTGATCCAGAGCCCGAAACGGCGGCCCGACGCCCCTGCTCCTACTCCCTCCCCCGCCTCCCCCGCTTCCTCCGTCGTCGAGCGGCCCCGGACCGGACCGGCCGCGCTGCTCGGCCTGCTGACCGCCGCCGGTGGTCCCCGCTACGCCGCCGCCCTGCTGGTGGACGCCCTCGGCACCGGGCTGCTGCGGCCGTTCCTGCTCCTGTACGGCATCGGCGTCCTCGCCCTGGACGCCGGGGCGGCGGGCCTCGCGATGTCCGCCGGCATGGTCGCGGGGCTGCTGGTGCTCCCGCTGACCGGCCGGTGGATCGACCTCGGCGCGCGCAGCCTGCCCGCCGCGGCGACGCTGCTGGTCCGGGCGGCCGGGTCGGTGACGCTGCTGCTGGCGGACGGGGTGGCCGGGTTCACGGCGGCGGCGGTGCTGCTCGGTGTGGGCAGCCAGTCCTGGCCCGCCACCCACGCGGCCGTGGTGTCGACGCTCACCGAGGGCCGCACCAGGGACGCCGCCCTGGCGGCCGGCCGGACGCTGCGCAACGCCGGGCTGGGCGCGGGCGCGCTGCTGGCGACGCTCGCGGTGGCCGGCGGCACGGGGACGCTCCAACTGCTCGCCGGGGTCACCGCGGCGGCCTGCCTGCTGGCGGCGGGGCTGGTGCACTCGCTCCGGGTGTCCGCACCACCGGCGGAGGCACCCCAGCCGTCCGCCGCGACCACCGCCCCCGCCCCCGGTCCCGTCCCCGGTCCCCGCCTCCGTCCCCACCACCGCCCCTGATCCCGCGCTGCGCCGGATCACCCTGCTCAGCGTCGCCAACCTCCCCTTCGCCTTCACCTTCGACGTCCTGGAGGTGGCCCTGCCGGCCCTGCTGGTGCTGCACCTGCACGCCTCCGCCGCCTGGTCCTCCGGCATCTTCGTCGGCAACACCGTGCTGGTGATCGCCCTCCAACTGGCCGTGGTGCTCCGGCTCGGCGAACGGTCGCGGCACACCGTGCTGGCCGCCGGCGGGTTCGCGCTCACCCTCTCCTACCTGGGCTTCTGGGCGGCCGGCGGGCTCGGCGGGACGGCCGCGGCCGGCGCGGTGGCGGCGGTGTCGGTGCTGTACACGTTCGGCGAGATCCTCTACTCCGGCTCGGGGACGGCGCTGGTGGCCGCGACCGCCCCGCCGCACCTGCTGGGCCGGGCGCTGGCGCGCTGGGAGCTGTCGATGGGCGTCGGCCGCGCCCTGGCCCCGGCGGCGCTGACCGCGCTGCTGGCCGCCGGTCCCGGCGTGCTCTGGCCCGCGCTGGCCGGCACCACCCTGCTCTCCTCGGTCGCCGTGGCCCGGCTGCGCCCGCGCGGGTGAACCGCAGGCCACCGTCCCGGGGTGCGGGCGGGCGCTGTCCCGGGGCGCGGGCGGCCGTCGTCCCGGGGTGCGGGCATGCGCCGGGTCGCCGATGCTGGGCGGCGAGGCGTGCGCACCCCGGCACGCGAGGCGTGCACACCCGGCACGCGGGACGACGCGCCCGGCCGCGAGGAAGGACACCGTTCATGAGCGCCCTCGACTTCGAGGTCATCGACAGCCCGGACAGCTCGCTCAACAAGACCTCCGTGCTGGTCACCGGCCCCCAGGACGCGCTGCTGGTGGATGCCGGGTTCACCCGGTCCGACGGCCGGCGGCTGGTGGAGCGGGTCCGGGCCACCGGCAAGCGGCTGAGCACGGTCTTCGTCAGCCACGGCGACCCGGACTTCTACTTCGGCGCCCAGGAGGTGCGGGACGCCTTCCCGGAGGCCCGGTTCCTGGCCACCGCGTCGACCGTCGAGCACATCCAGGAGACCTTCGAGGCCAAGCTCCGCGCCTGGGCGCACCTCGGCCCCGAACTGCCGACCCGGCTGGTCCTCCCGGAGGTGCTGCCCGGTGACGAGCTGGTCTTCGAGGGCCACCGCTTCGAGCTGCGCGGCGCCGACTTCCACCTGCCGGACCGGCACTACCTCTGGCAGCACCACCACCGCGCGCTCCTCGGCGGGGTGCTGCTGTTCCAGGGCCTGCACGTGTGGACGGCCGACACCCCGACGCCGGAGCAGCGCTCGGCCTGGATCGACCTGCTGGACGGCATGGCGGCGCTGGAACCGGACTTCGTGGTGGCCGGGCACCGGACGGCCGACGCGCCCACCGACCCCTCCTCGATCGACCACACCCGCGACTACCTGCGGGCCTTCGAGACCGAGGTCGGCCGGGCACCGGACGCGGCCTCGGCGCGGGAGGCGCTGGACCGGCGGTTCCCCGGGCTGGGCATGCCGCTGGCGGTCGACCTCGGGACGAAGGTCGCCAAGGGCGAGCTGGTCTGGGGCTGAGCGCGATGATCGAGATTCCGAGGGCCGCGGCCGCGTTCGCCGAGTCGGACGCCCCGGCCGACGTGGTCCGCCGCCAGTACCTGGCCTCGGCGCGGGGCGACCTGGCCGCGCTGCGGGCGACGCTCGCCGAGGACGTGGAGTGGACGGAGATGGCGGGCTTCCCGCTGGCCGGCACCTACCGGACGCCGAAGGGCGTCACGGGCGGGGTGATGGACCGGCTGGCCGCCGACTGGGAGGACTGGACGGCGCACGACGACCGGTACGTGGTGGACGGCGAGGACGTGGTGGTGCTGGCCCGCTACACGGCGGTGCACCGGACCACCCGGCGGCCGCTGAACGTGCGGGTGGCGCACCACTTCACGGTGCGCGGCGGGCGGATCGTGCGCTTCGAGCAGTTCACGGACACCGCCCTGGTCCGGGACGCGATGGCGCCCTGAACCCTCCCCCGCGCCCGGGCCGCGTCACCCGTTCGGGGGAGCCGGGGCGGCGCGCCGGACGCCGTCTCGACAGGCCCGCCGACCGGCGGCAGGCTGTCCGTGGTTTCCGCCGCAGAGCGAGGAGTTCAGCATGGCCACGGACAGTACGGGTACCGACGGCGCCGGGCGGCAGCGTCCCATTGTGATCGTCGGCGCCTCCCTCGGCGGCGCGAAGGCGGCGCAGGCGCTGCGCGAGGCCGGGTACACCGGCGGCATCGTGCTGATCGGCGAGGAGCACGAGCGCCCGTACGAGCGGCCACCGCTCTCCAAGGGCTATCTGCTGGGCAAGAGCTCCCGGGAGAAGATCTACGTCCACCCGCCGCAGTGGTACGCGGAGCACGACGTGACGCTGCGGCTCGGCACCCGGGTGGTGTCGATCGACCCCGCCGCGCACACGGTGACGCTGGCCGACAACGGGCAGGTGGAGTACGCCAAGCTGCTGCTGACCACCGGTTCGGTGCCGCGCCGGCTGCAGCTGCCCGACCCGGAGGGCGGGGACTTCGGCGGCGTGCACTACCTGCGCCGGGTGGAGGACAGCGAGCGGATCCGCAAGGAGTTCCGCACCGGCGCCCGGATCGTGGTGATCGGCGCGGGCTGGATCGGCCTGGAGACGGCGGCCGCGGCCCGGACGGCGGGCGCGGAGGTGACGGTGCTGGAGGCGGCCGAGCTGCCGCTGCTGCGAGTGCTGGGCCGCGAGGTGGCGCAGGTCTTCGCCGATCTGCACCGCGACCACGGCGTGGACCTGCGGTTCGGGGTGAAGGTCGCCGAACTGACCGGCGCGGACGGCCGGGTGACCGGCGTCCGGCTCGCGGACGGCACGACGGTGCCGGCGGACGCGGTGGTGGTCGGCGTCGGCATCTCCCCCGACACCGCCCTCGCCGAGGCGGCCGGGCTGGTCGTCGACAACGGGATCAAGACCGACGAACACCTGCGCACCTCCGACCCGGACATCCACGCGGCCGGTGACGTCGCCAACGCCTTCCACCCCCTGCTGGGGCGGCACATCCGGGTCGAGCACTGGGCCAACGCCGTCAACCAGCCCCAGACGGCGGCCCGCGCGATGCTCGGCGAGGACGCGGTGTACGACCGTGTCCCCTATTTCTTCTCCGACCAGTACGACCTCGGCCTGGAGTACGTCGGCTGGGTCGAGCCCGGCGGCTACGACCGGGTGGTGTTCCGCAGCGACCCGGCCACCCGGGAGTTCATCGCCTTCTGGCTGGCCGACGGCAAGGTCCTGGCGGGCATGAACGTGAACATCTGGGACGTCACCGACCCGATCCGCACCCTGATCCGCTCGGGCCGAGTGGTCGACCCGGCCCGCCTGGCGGACCCCGAGGTGCCGCTCGGCGACGTCTGATCCGGAACGGGCCCCGGTCGACGCAGTCCCGACCGGGGCCAGGGGACTACCCGATCGCGTTGCCCGGGTCGTTCAGCCAGGTACGGTGCTCACCGCTCACCGAGACGGTGAGACCGAACCGGTCGAGTCCCGGCGCTCCCTGACGCTGCCACCACCGGTACGCGGCCGTCACCTCGGCCCACAGGTCCCGCGGACCGGACTGCGAGACGGCGTGCCTCCCCTCCCAGTCCGCGAGCCGGCAGTGCGCGTAGGACGTGCCGTCCCAGATCTCGAACCGACCGGTGCCGAAGGCGTCGTAGGGTGCCGCGACGCTCTGACGGAACAGGTCCGGCAGGCGGAGCCCGATCGCGAACGCGGCATCGGTGGAGTCCGCGACGTCCGCAGGGTCGATCTCCGACGGACCGTAGCGGACGTCCTCGATGTCGAACTCGCCGCTGTCGGGCTGCTGGTCGCGCACCCACATGAAGGCGACGTCCTCCACGAACGGTCCGGAGGCCGACCGGCCGTCGTCCGCGACCACCAGACGCGCCAACGCCCCGTTGCAGAAAGCCGTTCCGTACGGCACGAGAATCACGCCGCCCGGTTTCGTCTGCTCGATCAGCGTCCCGGGCAACCTCTGAACGGCGGCCGTGAGGTGGACGCGATCGTAGGGCGCCCCGGCGGGGTGGCCCAGCATCCCGTCCGCTGCCAGCACCGTGGGCATGCGCCCCATGGTCGCGAGCCGCGCGCGGGCGTCGATCGCGAGCCCGGGATCCGCCTCGACGGTGACCACGTTCTCGGTGCCGAGCCGACCGGTCAGCAGACCCGCCGTCCACCCGGTGCCGGTGCCGACCTCCAGGATCCGCATCCCGGGGGCCGCGTTCAGGTGCCGGAGTATCTTCGCGACCACGGTCGGCATGGAGCTGGAGGACGACGGGGTGGTGGTCCCGTCGTGGACCTGCGTCACGAGCGGCAGATCGGAGTTCACGGCTTCCGCCCAGCGGTCAGGGCGGTCCGTCCGCTCGATCCACTCCCCGTCGACCCGGATCCGGCCCGGGGTGAACCGGTCGCGCGGGGTGCTGCGGAAGATCTGTTCCCAGTCGGCCGACAGCGCCCCGGACTCCCGCAGCGCATCGGTCAGCTTGTCCCACGTCATGAGGTCCCCTACGGCCTCTCGGGCTTGGGCAGGTTCTTCGGCGGCGCGTGCCGCTGGCCGTCGTGCGGCGCGGTGTCCGGCGACCCCGAGTGCCCGCCGCCCTTGCCCCCGCCGGCCTTGCCGGGGCCGTCGTTGCCCGATCCTCCGCCGTGCTTCGCCATGGTGGTGTTCCCTTCTGTGAGGTGTGCGATCGCGAGTGGAAGAGCCGGCCCCGCTCCCTCCGCGGGGCCGGCTCCCGGGTGGTCTAGCTGACGTCCGGAGCCGTAGCGGGCTCCGGCGCGGTCGGTCCGGGCGGGACGCGTCGGGTTAATGGTCGTCGCGGCCATACTGGTGTCTCCTCACACGCTGGCGGTCCCAAGCACCGATGCGCGCAGGGTCGTTCGGCGTTGCGGACCCGCTTCGACTGCTGCTCCCTGCCAAGACTGGCCGGATGCGCAGATCGAATCCTCTCTCGTCACGCACTGTCGAAGTGACGTCGACAAGACGTCACTTCGACCGGATGCAAGGCGTCATTTCGGTGTCATGCCAGGGCGTCACCGGATACATTCGGAGGCATGACGACCCCGGACACGGTGTTCCGCGCCGTCCGCATCGGTCTCCGTCTCAGCCAGGACGAGATGGCCCAGCGGATCCGCGATGCGGGGCAAGCCCTGGGAGAGCCCAACGACGCCAGCAAGCGACTCGTCCAGCGATGGGAATCGGGCGACGTGCGCACACCACGCCCGGTCTATCTGCGTGCGCTTGAGGCCGTGACCAAGCTGTCGGCGGATCGGCTGGGATTCGAGTCCGTCAATCTGCCGCCGGCGCGCGTTACGGAGGACGGAGCCGGAGGCCATGACGTGACGAGGAACCAGCCCGACGGGCGTCCCGCCCCGACCCCGGGCCCCTTGGGTGACGACTACAGCGGGGTGTGGCTGAACCACTACGAGTTCTTCAGCAGCAGCCGGGCGAACACCTTCTCCGGGTTGCACCACGTGCTGCTCCAGCACCACGGGAACCGGATCACGGCCGCCTCGCTGCCCGGCGCCTCCTCCAACCCCGACTCACCGCTCACGCTCGACCTCACCGTGGACCGCAACGTCGTCACCGGCACCTGGACCGAGCAGACCGCCGACGCCGGCTATTACCGGGGCGCCCGTTACCACGGCGCGATCCAGCTGCTCGTCGATCCCACGGGCCGCCACATGGCCGGCAAGTGGGTGGGCTTCGGGAAGGAGTTCGACGTCAACACGGGCCCGTGGGAGCTGCGATTGCTGGACCGGTCCACGGCGGAAGAAGTGCTTCGACGGTACAGCATGGCGCCGGAGGTGCCGCCGTCCGCGTGACGGACGACGGCCCCGCACGGCCGAACGGCCCGCTCCCGGAAGGCTGTTTCCGGGGGCGGGCCGTTCGGTGTTTCTCAGGGGTGGATCAGGCGACGGGCGGGAACGCCTCGGCGTCCGGCTTCAGGAGCTGGCCGGGGGCCGGGGCCTTCTGGTTCACCAGGTAGTCGGTGACCAGCTTGTTCAGTTCCTTGCTGCGGCCGACGGCGCAGTGCTCGACCACGTCGACCGAGACCAGCACCGCGTTGCCCAGCTGGCGCTGCATGCGCTGCGCGAAGCCGTAGTTGGTCGCCGGGTCGTAGAGGTTGCCGATGACCATCACCGGGGCGGCGGTCTTCCGGTTCCACGGGCCGGTGAAGGTCTCGGCGGGGCCGGTGAAGGTCTCGGCGTCGCGGGCCGGGGCCGGCCAGGAGGCGCAGGTCGGGCCGTCGAAGGCCTGGTAGCGGCCGAAGGTCGGCGACTCCTTCTCCCACGGCTTGGCCAGGTTGGCCAGGGTCCACGGGTTCGACGGGTACGGCTTGTCCTGGCAGTTGACGCCGTAGTAGGAGTCGTCGGAGGAGTACGGGGTCTCCGGCAGCGCCTCGCGCAGGGCGTTCGGCACGGTCTTGGCGAGCACCTTGGCGTTCTCGACGACGGCCGGGTCAACGGCCGGGTCGACGGCCGGCGCGGCGGCGGCGAGGCTCTGCGCGGCGGCGGCCGGGGCGTTGAGCACCTGGTAGGCGGCCTGCAGCGACACCGCGAGCGGCGCCTGGAGGCGCTGCGCGTAGAGGGAGCTGGCGACCTGGCTGGTGAAGCTGGACAGGGTGACCTGGGTGCCGTCCGGCAGGGTGATCGGGTTGGTGCGCAGGTGGTCGCGGAGGGTGTCGAACTTGGCCCGGGTGTCGCCCTCGCCGAAGGCGCAGCGCGGGGCGCCCGCGGTCTGGCAGCGCTTCAGGAACTCGGTCAGGGCGACCTCGAAGCCGGTGGCGCGCTGGCGGTCGTACTCGACGCCGTTGTGCATCCGCAGGTTGGGGTCGACGTTGCCGTCGACGATCAGGGCGCGCACCTTGTCCGGGTACATGCCCGCGTAGGTGGCGCCGATCAGGGTGCCGTAGGAGAAGCCGGCGAAGTTCAGCTTGCTGTCGCCGACGGCGCGCCGCATTCGGTCGAGGTCACGGACCACGTTGATGGTCGACATGTGCTCGATGAGCGGGCCGGCGTTGCGCGAGCAGGCGTCGCTGTAGTCCTCGGTGGCGTCGATGGTCTGCGCTATCTCGGCCCTGGTCACCGGGACGCCGATCATGCGGTCGTTGACGGCCGCGGCCTCTTCGTCGGTGGTGAAGCACTTCAGCGGGTTGCTGCGGGCCACGCCTCGCGGGTCGAAGCCGACCAGGTCGAAGCGGTCCTGGACGTCCTTGCCGAAGCGGGTGGTGGTCGCCCACAGGTAACCGCTGCCGCCCGGGCCGCCGGGGTTGAGGAACAGTGAGCCGATCCGCTTGGCCGGGTCGGCCGCGCGACGGCGCATCATCGCGATGCCGGTGGTCTCACCCTTGGGGTGGTCGTAGTCGAGCGGCACCTGGTAGACGGCGCAGTCGTAGATCTTGGGGTCCGGCTGGCTCGGATCGGGGTTGCACGGCTTCCAGTCGACCGGTGCCACCTTGGCCTCGGCGGCTGCGCCGGGGGCCGGTGCTGCGACGGCCGCCGCGGCCGAGCCTGCGACGAGGGCGAGGGCACTGGTGACCGCCAGTACCGTGCCGGTGAATCGGGACACGAAACCTCCTCCGGTTCTGCAAACGCCGGACAGCCTGTCAGCCCTCGATCAACAGGGGAAGACGTGCGTGACCGCAGATTCTTGCGAAGAGTGTCCGATTGGCCGTCAATACCCTTTATCGGAGCCATATTGACGGGAAACAGTGCGGTCGGTGGCCGAAGATCATCATTAACCGTATGGCCTGGCGGCCCGGGGGCGCGCCGCGAGGCGGCGGACGCCGGGCCGTGCGTCCGCACTCCGTTGACCGTGTACAGCCGCGACCCGATACTCGGCGTTGCGAAACCCCGACCGAGCCGTTCCTGAGGATTCGCCGGCCACCACCGGCGGAGAGGTGGACACTCATGGGCTTCCCGACCACACACGACGACGATCCCGGACCCCGGCCCCGACCGGGCCGCCGCGCAGTACTGACCCGGGCACTGGGCCTCACCGCGGTGGCCGGCCTGGGCACCGTGGCCTCGATCGGGGCGGCGGCCGGACCGGCGGCGGCCAAGGACACCAAAGAGGCCGAGGAGGCCAGGATCCTGGCCAGCCAGGCCGACTGGCGGTTCTGCACCAAGTGCTACGGCCTGTTCTTCCGCGGCTACCCCACCGACGGCGCCTGCCCGGCGGGCGGGGGCCACGACTCGGCCGGCTACAACTTCAACATCCCGCACGACATCCCCGAGACGCCGACCGCCCAGCACAACTGGCGCTTCTGCACCAAGTGCTACGGCATGTTCTTCTGGGGCTACCCCGACAACGGCCGCTGTCCCGCCGGCAACGCCCACGCGGCGGCCGGCTACGACTTCGTCCTCCCCCACGACATCCCGGAGCCCCCCGGCTCGCAGCGCAACTGGCGCTTCTGTCCCAAGTGCTACGGCCTCTACTTCTACGGCTACCCCACCAACGGCCGCTGCCCGGCCGGCAACGCCCACTCGGTCGCCGGGTACGACTTCGTCCTCCCGCACCTCTAGCCCGCAACCCCCAGGTGCGGGCGCCCGCGCCGTCGGCGCCGTGCCCGCACCTGGTCGACCCCGGGCCACCGGCCCCGGGGTTCGAACGCCGGTCTCAGCCGGCGGGGGTGAGCGGCGCGGTGGCGGGAGCGGGGGCGAGCCAGGAGGAACGGTCGCGTTCGGCGTGGCGGACGGCGGGGCCCATGGCGCAGCCGGCGGCGAGGAAGAGGACACCGAGGACCAGCCAGCCCGGGCCGCCGCCGTCGAGGAGGAGGGTGGTCAGCAGCAGCGGTCCGGCGGTGCGGGCCACCGCCACTCCGGTGCCGAAGAAGCCCTGGTACTGGCCGAGCCGGTCGGCCGGGGCGAGGTCGAAGGCGATCTGCCAGGATCCGGCCGACTGCTTCATCTCGCCGAGCACCTGGAGCACCGCGCCGCCGACCAGCAGGGCCGCCATCGCCCAGACCGGGACGGGCGCGGCCGAGAGGGCGAAGACCGCGCAGGAGGCGAGCAGGACCGCACCTGCCTGGCGAACGGCCCGGGCCGCCGAGGGCAGGCCGGTGACGGCGCGTGCGGTGCGGACCTGGAAGAGGGTCACGCCGACGGTGTTGAGGACGAAGAGCGCCGAGCCGAGCCAGCCGAGTTGCGGGGCGCGGTCGGCGATCCAGAGCGGGATCACCAGGCTGAGCAGGGGCATCCGCAGCAGCAGCACGGTGTTGACCAGCGTCACGAGCGCGTAGCGGCGGTCCGCCAGCACCGCGAAGCCGCCGTCCCGGCCCCGGGCAGCGTCCGCCGTCGTACCGTCCGCCGTCGCAGCGTCCACTGCCGCACCGTCCGCCGGTCCGGCCTTCGCCACCGAGAGCACCGCCGGGAGCACCGCCGGGAGCACCGCCGGCAGCCGCAGCAGGATCAGGCTCGTCGCCAGGAAGCCCAGCGCGGTCAGCGTGAACGCGGCGAGGAAGGCCGCCCTGGTCCCGACCGTGAGCGCGACGCCGCCGAGCGCGGCGCCCACCGCCAGCCCGGCGTTGAGGGTGGCCTGCAGCCGGGCGAGCGCCGCCGTCCGCTCGCCCTCCGGGACGAGTCCGCCGACCAGCGCCTGCCGGGCCGCGCCCAGACCGGACTGGGCGGTGGCGTAGAGGCAGGCGGCGACCAGGAACGGCAGGAAGTCGTCGACCACGAGGAACGAGGCGACCACCACCGCCGTGGCGAGCGCGAGCGCCGCCGCCGTGCCCCGGGGGCCGCGCCGGTCGGCGAGGTGGCCGAGCGGCACACCGGCGACCGACCCGATCGCCCAGGCCACCGCGAGGCCGAGGCCGAGCCGGGTGGGCGAGAGGCCGACGATCCGGGTGAAGTACAGCGCCGAGCTGGTGTAGTAGGCACCGTCGCCGATCGCGCTCACCAACTGGGCTGTCGCGAGGGTTCGTTGGGATCCGGACAGCGGGGTGCGGCGGGACGGCACGATGCTCCTGGGGTGGTGGGCCATCAGTGGTTCTTCGGTGTGGACACCAGTCTGCGCCGAGGGCGGACCACGCGGAAGGTCCAGTGGATCATCATGATCCTGGGCCACTTCGGCACGTCGTTTTCCGGATGCCCGCGCTCCGGGTCGCCCCCGCTCCGGCGCCGACCGCGCCCCGCCCGCCCCCGACAACCGGCACGCGCCCCTGGGGCACGCCGCACCCGGACGGCGGTACCGCGCGCCCCGCCCGGTGTGCCACGCGCCCTCCGTGTCCACCCCGTCCAACATCCGCACAGTTGTCCGATCATGCCCCAAGTGCCCGTGTTGACCGGCCAGTAGGCCCCTCCTATGCTCATCCGCGTTCTCGTTCGCGAACGTGAACACGACCAGAACGTGCCCGCCGTCGCGAGCACCGTCCGGCACCGCCCGGCACCGGGGCGAGGCCCTCACGGCCCGCCCGTCCAGAGCCGTGACCCGGCGAGAGGGGCTCCTCCCATCAGCATCTCCATCGTGCCCCCGGCCGGCCCGGGCCCCGCCGCCGAGCAGCCGCCCACCGCCGAGCCGCGTCCCACTACCGAGCAGCTGCCCGCCGACGCCGACCGCCGACGCTTCCTCACCTACCTGCTCGCCGCGCCGACCCTGACCGTCGCCGCCCGGGCCGGACTCGACGCCGTCGCGCCCGCCACCGCCCGGGCCGCCGAAGCCGCGCCCGCAGCGCCCGCTGCGGCCGCCCCGCCCGCCCCGGCCGCAGCGCCCGCCGCCCCCTCCCAACTGCTCGGCCTGCCCGGCATCCCGGACATCGTCGACCTCGGCCAGGCCCTGCAGGTCGCCGGT
>NZ_JZWY01000704.1:0-382 GCF_000966955.1 Streptomyces sp. NRRL S-495 | reverse complement strand
ACCTGCTCGTCCTGGAGATCACCACCGCCGGCCGCGCCGTCCTCCACCTGCCCCGTCTGGAGGTCGGCCAGGGGCTGACCACCACGGTCGCCATGATGGTCGCCGAGGAACTCGACGCCCGGCTGACCGATGTCGACGTGCCGCTCTCCGACAGCCGCCCCGACCTGCTGTTCAACCAGCTCACCGGCGCCTCCAACTCGGTCCGCACGCTCTACGACCCGGTGCGCGGCGCGGCCGCCGCCGCCCGGGCCCGGCTGGTCACCGCCGCCGCGCGCCGCTGGTCGCTGCCCGCCGACACCCTGCGCACCGCCGACTCCGCCGTGACCGCGCCCGACGGCCGCCGGGCCGGCTACGGCGAACTCGCCGCCGAGGCCGCCGCCGT
>NZ_JZWY01000703.1:0-4179 GCF_000966955.1 Streptomyces sp. NRRL S-495 | reverse complement strand
GTGCCCGCCGTCCCCGCCACCCCCAAGCCGCCCGGGCAGCGCCGGGTGATCGGCCGGCCCACCGGCCGGATCGACGCCCGCGACATCGTCACCGGCCGCGCCAAGTACGCCGGCGACCTCGCCGTGCCCGGCGCGGTGCCGACCGTCGTCGCCCGGCCCACCACCATCAACGGCACCCTGGCCTCGCTCGACGCCTCCGCCGCCCGCACCATGCCGGGCGTGCTCGCGGTGGTCACCGTGCCCAGCGGGGTGGCCGTTCTCGCCGAGACCTTCGACCAGGCCCTCAAGGCCCGCGACGCGCTGCGCACCTCCTGGAACCCGGGTCCGGTCGCCGCGCTCTCCGACCCCGAGATCCGGGGGAAGCTGCGGGCCGCGCACGCGCCGTTCCTGATCCCGCCGCTGCTCACCCAGTACGTGGACGGCGAGTTCGACTTCGCCTTCGTCAACCACGCGCCGATGGAGGTGCTGACGGCGGTCGCCGACGTCCGCCCGAACCGCGCCGAGGTCTGGTTCGCCGCGCAGACCCCGATCGTCGCGCAGCAGACCCTCGCCGCCGAACTCGGCCTGCCGCAGGACGCGGTGACGGTGCACGTGGTGCGCGGCGGCGGGTCGTTCGGCCGCCGGCTGTTCTACGACGCCGCCGTGGAGGCCGCGCAGATCTCCCGGGCCGCGGGCCGCCCGGTCAAGCTGATGTGGACCCGCAACGACGACATGCGGCACGGCCGGATGCGCCCCGCCAGCCACCACCGGGTCCGCGCCACCTACGGGCTGGGCCAGGTGCTCAGCTACGAGCACCGCGCCGCCACCGTGATGACCGACTTCGGCCACGGGCTCGGCGAGGCGCTCACCGCCGCCGGCTTCCAGCTCTCGGTCGCCGGGCTCTCGCTCGCCCAGGCCTTCTTCCTGCTCAGCCAGAGCAACCCGTACAACGTGGGCATCCCGACCCAGCTGCTGGCCGAGGTGCCGCTGAAGATCCCGACCGGCAGCTGGCGCTCGGTCTACTCGGGCACCGTCCGGGTCGCCGACGAGATCATGATGGACGAGCTGGCCCGCCGCCTCGGCCAGGACCCGGTGGCCTTCCGCCGCGCCCGGCTGCGGGAGCCGGCCGGCCGGGCCGTGCTCGACACGGTCGCCCGGGCGGGCGGCTGGGGCCGCGCCATGCCGGCCGGTCAGGCCCAGGGCATCGGCTACCACGCCGAGAACGGCGGCCGCGCCGCCTACCTGGTCGAGATCGACGCGACCGACCCGAAGCAGCCCCGGGTCACCAAGGCCGTGATCGCCGCCGATGTCGGCACGGTGATCAACCCCACCGGCCTGGAGGCCCAGCTGACCGGTGCGCTGATCGACGGGATCTCGGTGATCCTCCAGGCCGGCAACCACATCGACCGCGGCGCCGTCCGCGAGGGCAGCTTCGGCGACTTCCACTACGCGCGGCAACGGCACACCCCGCCGGTGGTCGAGATCCACCTGCTGCCGCCGAGCGGACCGCCCGGCGGCGCGGGCGAACTGGGCGTCCCGGCGGCCTCCGCCGCCGTCGCCAACGCCTACGCCCGGGCCACCGGAACCAGCCCGCGGTCCTTCCCGATCAACTTCTGACCCGCGGCCGACCCGCCTGACCCGGCCGACCCGGCCGACCCGCGTCCGACCCGCGGCCGACCCGCCCGACCCGCCCGATCGCTTCCGACCCGCTCCCACGACCCCCGAGGAACGCGCCCCCGATGCCCAGCCACACCTTCGTCCTCAACGGCCGACCGGTCACCGTCGAGGCACCGGACGACATGCCGCTGCTCTGGGTACTGCGCGACAAGCTCGGCGTCACCGGCCCCAAGTACGGCTGCGGCGTCGGCGTCTGCCGCGCCTGCACCAGCCACCTGGACGGCGAGGAGATCCAGCCCTGCACCGTGCCGGTCAAGGACTGCGCCGACCGCCGGGTCACCACCATCGAGGGCCTCGCCGACGGCGACACCCTGCACCCCGTCCAGGAGGCCTGGCTGGACTGCGACGTCGCCCAGTGCGGGTTCTGCCAGCCCGGCCAGATCATGACGGCGGTCGCGCTGCTGCGCCGCAACCCCGCGCCCACGGACGCCGACATCGACCAGATCCAGAACATCTGCCGCTGCGGCAGCTACCCCCGGATCCGCGAGGCCATCAAGCGCGCCGCCGCCAGGACCGCGCCCGGCAGCTGAGTCAGGACTGGTCCCAGGCCTCGACGGTCAGCAGCGCGTCCGCCGGACAGGCGGCGATCCGGTCCGGGTGCAGCTCGCGCGGCCGGAACTCCGCCCCGGCCCCGGCATCGGGCACCGAACCGTCGGCGAGCAGCGGCAGCACCTCGCCCGCCCGGGCCGTGTACCGGTGCGGGTAGCCGTCGAACCCCAGCTGCTCCGCCCGCCCGGCCGCGACCAGCCCGGCGATCCAGTCCAGCCCGCCGAGCCCGGTCTCCCACTTGGCCAGTACGACGTCCTCGCCGTCCCCCGCCGCCGGGACCGTCACCACGAACCACCAACCGAGCATTCCGACACCCCTCCCCCGCCGCGCCACCGCGGTCCCCCCCGAGCGTACGCGCCGCCGCCCGCTTCCGGCGTGTGTTCGCCGCGCCCGCCCCGGCCATGATCGAATCGTCCGTCGGGACCGGTCGGCGAGCCGGGGGGAGACGACATGGTGAGCGGGGGGAGACGGACATGGTGACCAGCGGCGGACGGGTGGCCGTCCTGGGCGGCGGGGTGGCCGGGCTCACGGCGGCGACGGAACTCGCCGAGCGCGGCTACCGGGTGACGGTGGTGGAGCCGACCGGCTGGGGCGGCAAGGCCCGCAGCTCCGCCGTCCCCGGCACCGGGACCGCTGGACGCCTCGACCTGCCGAGCGAGCACGGCTTCCGGTTCTTCCCCGGCTTCTACCGGAGCCTGCCGGACACCCTCCGCCGGATCCCGTTCGCCGGCCGGCCGGACGGCGTCGCCGGCAACCTCCGCGAGGCCACCCACATGCTGACGGCCCGCTCCGGCCGGGTCGGCGAACTCCGCACGGACGTCTCGCTCGCGGCCGGGGCACGCAGCCCGCTGGAGTTCCTCCGCGCGACCGCCCTGCGCCCCGGCAACGGAACCGCCCTCGGTCCCGGCCTGACCGACCAGGAACTGCTCTACTACGCGAACCGGCTGCTGGTCTACATGACCAGCAGCGACGAACGGCGGCTCGGGCAGTGGGAGTCCACCTCCTGGTGGGACTTCACCCGCGCCGACGGCGCCTCGGAGGAGTACCGCCGGACGTGCGTGGTCGGAAACACCCGCACGGTGGTGGCCGCCCGGGCCGAGGTGTGCAGCACCCACACCGTCGGCGGCTTCCTGGAGGCGTTCGGCTACGGCTTCCTCGGCCTCGGCGAGGTGCAGGCCGCCGACCGGGTGCTGAACGCCCCGACCAGCACCGCCTGGATCGACCCGTGGGTCGCGCACCTCGGCGCCCTGGGCGTCCGGACCGAGCTCGGGTGGGCGGTGGAGCGGCTGACGGTGGCCGGCGGCGCGGTCTCCGGCGCGGTGCTGCGCGGACCGCACGGGCGGCGCAAGGAGCTGACGGCCGACCACTACGTCTGCGCGCTGCCGGTCGACCGGATCGGGGCCCTGCTGGAACGCGGACTGGCGGCCGCCGATCCGGAACTGAAGAGCGTCACGGAGCTGCGGACCGACTGGATGGTGGGCATCCAGTTCTACCTGACCGAACCGGTGCCGGTGGTCCGCGGCCATGTGCAGTACCTCGATTCGCCCTGGGCGCTGACCTCGATCAGCCAGGCCCAGTTCTGGGACTGCGACTTCCGCGCGACGTACGGCGACGGCACGGTCGCCGACTGCCTGTCGGTCGACATCTCGGACTGGGACACCCCGGGCATCCGCTACGGCAAACCGGCCCGCGAGTGCACCCGGGCCGAGGTCGCCGCCGAGGTCTGGGCCCAGCTCTGCGACGGACTCAACGGCCCCGGCCGGCCGACCCTGCACCGGGGGCTGCTGCACTCCTGGCACCTGGACCCGGCGGTGCGCGGCCTGGACGGACCGGGCCCGGCCGTCAACGACGAGCCCCTGCTGATCAACACCACCGGCTCCTGGGCGGCCCGCCCGGCCGCCGCGACCGCGGCGCCCAACCTCTTCATGGCCGGCGACCACGCCCGGTGCCCGGTCAACCTGGCCACCATGGAGG
>NZ_JZWY01000702.1:0-427 GCF_000966955.1 Streptomyces sp. NRRL S-495 | reverse complement strand
CCTGGCCACCATGGAGGGCGCCAACCAGTCGGCGCGGCTGGCGGTCAACGCGCTGCTCGCGGCCGCCGGGGACGACGCCGCGCCGGCCGAGGTGCACGAGCTCCACCGGCCCGCCGAACTGCGCCGGCTGAAGGAGGTGGACGCCGAGCTGTACCGCCAGGGCCGGGCCCACATCCTGGACGGTCCGGCGCCGTGGGAGGAGACCGGACGGGGCGCGTGACGGGTTGTCCGGGATCGGTTGTCCGGGGTTGGTTGTCCGGCGTCAGTACTCCCGGTCGGTGATCAGTGCGGCCAGCGCCGCCAGTTCGGCCGTCGCGGCGGGATCCCCGGTGAGCGCGCCCAGCCGGTCACGGGCCGCGGCCGCGTGCCCGGCGGCCCGCGCCTCGGTCCACCGGCGCCCACCGGCCCGTTCCACCAGCAGCGCCAG
>NZ_JZWY01000701.1:0-9644 GCF_000966955.1 Streptomyces sp. NRRL S-495 | reverse complement strand
ACCAGCAGCGCCAGACCGGCCGGATCCACCGCCCCACCGGCTGCGGTCCGCCGGTACTCCTCGGCGAGCCGGTCGCCGTCCGCCGTACCGGATTCGAGCGCCGCCACCACCGGCACCGAGAGCTTGCGCCGGCGCAGGTCGTTGAAGACCGGCTTGCCGGTCACCGCCGGGTCGCCCCAGATCCCCAGCAGGTCGTCCACCAGCTGGAAGGCCATCCCGAGGTCGTGACCGAACGCCGCCCACCCGGCCACCGCCCCGGGCCCGGCCCCGCCGTACAGCGCGCCCAGGCGGCAGGCGCAGGAGAACAGCGAGGCGGTCTTGGCCGCCACCATCTCCAGGCACTCGTCCGGGCCCACCCTGTCCCTTCCCTCGAAGACGAGGTCGAGGCTCTCCCCCACGGCCAGGTCGACCAGCGTCGCCAGCAGCGCGGCCGAGGCCTCCCGACCCACGCCGTCCTCCTCGCCGACCTCGTCACCGTCCTCCTCGCCGTCCACCAGCACGTCGAGGACGGTGAGCAGCAGCCCGTCCGCCGAACGCGCTGCCGCGGAAGGACCGAACACCCGCCAGGCGGCCGCCCGGTGCCGCCGCACGGTGTCACCGTCCAGCACGTCGTCGTAGAGCAGGGAGAGGTTGTGCACCACCTCCACCGCGGCGGCGGCCGGTACCGCCCGCCGCCGGTCGCCGCCGACCGCCCCGGCGCAGGCGAGCGTCAGCGCCGCGCGGACGAACTTCCCGCCCTGCCCGGGGCCTTCCCCGGACCAGCCGAACTGGTACGCCGCCACCTTCCCGGCGCTCCCGCCCAACCGGTCGACCCACGCACGCAGTTGACCCTCGCACGCCTCCCCGGCCGCCCGCAGCAGCCGCTCGGCCGACACCTCTCCCGTCACGACCCCACCCCTTCGTCCGTTCCCCGCGCCTCCACTCGTGCACTGCGACGATCTTCCCCCGCCCCCGTGTCCCCCTGAGCACCGAGGTCCCCACCGGGGCCTGCCGGAGCCGATCTGGTGGCGACGGGGGCGGTCCGCCTAGGGTGAGGCGGCACCAATGTCGTCTGTGCAAAGGGTGGTTGAGGATGATCCGGCGCCGATCGCTGCTGACCTTCGCGGGTATGGGAGGCGCGGCGCTTACACTGCCGGGTGCCGCCACCGCGCATGCCGCCCCCTCCCCCGTCCCCACTCCCGCTGCCGCCACTGCCCCCGGGCCGGGGCCGATCGACCTGCCGGGGCCGACCGTGCGGCGGACGGTCGGCACGGTGTCGCTGCGGCTGGTCGACCAGGACCGCCAGGACCCGTTCGCCCCGGTGCCGGGACCGCGCGAGCTGATGGTGCAGCTCTGGTACCCCGCGACCGGGACCGCCGGACGGGCGCGCGCGGCGTACACCACGGCGCGGGTGGCGGCCGTGCTGGAGCGGAGCGCCTTCCTCGACCCGGGCACGTTCGGCCGGTTGCGCCCGACCGCCCGGGTCGCCGCGCCGCCGGTCCCGGGGGCACTCCCACTGTTGCTGCTGGGGCACGGCCGCAAGGGCGGGCGCAGCAACTGCACCGCGCTGGCAGAGGAGTTGGCCGCGCACGGCTATCTGGTCGCGGCGCTCGACCACACCTACGACGCGGCCGCCGTCGAGTTCCCGGACGGCCGGGTGGCGCTCAGCGTGCTGGAGGACGAGCCCGCCGACTGGGACGCCGCCGAGCGCAAGGAGATCGCCGTCCGCACCGCCGACCTCCGGTTCGTGGCAACGGAGTTGACCACCGGCCGGACGCTCCGGCGGCACGCCGGGATGCCGTGCGCCGATCCGGGGCGGATCGGTGTGCTCGGCCACTCGATGGGCGGCGCGGCGGCCGCCGAGGCAGTCCGGCAGGACCGGCGGTTCGCGGCCGGACTGGACCTGGACGGCGGACTCTTCGGCTCGCCGGTGCCGGACGAGGGCCTGGACCGGCCGTTCCTGCTGTTCACCGCGCTGGACGACCACGACACCTGGCGGCGCTGGCGCGAGCACCAGCGCGGTTGGGGGCGGCACCTGCGACAGGGCGGCACCTGCGACAGCGCGACTCCGGCCATCTTAGCTTCACGGACCTGCCGCACGCGGCCGGCCCCGGGCACCTGGCCGAGCACGCGCCGCCGGAGGTCTACGCCCAACTGTTCGGCACCATCGCACCGGAGCGCGCGACCGAGCTGGCGCGGACGTATGTGCGCGCGTACTTCGACCGGTTCCTGCGCGGGCGGCCCTCGCCGCTGCTGAACGCGCCCTCGCCGCGCCACCCGGAGATCTCCTTCGTCTGGAGCCGCGGCTGAGGAGGGGATCCGGCCGCCGACGCACCGCAGCCGCCGACGCACCGCAGCCGCCGACATCCCGACCCCTCGGGGGCGCCCGGCGACCCCGGGAATGCCGGGCACCCCTGCGCTGCCCGGCGGCCCCGGGCCCGCTCCGCGCTATCCGGCGGCCTCGGGGTCGCGGCCGAAGAACCCGGCGAGCCGGTCGTACACCGGCGCGACCGGCGCGTCCTCGGCGACCGCGACCTCCGGGCCGAAGGCGTGCTGCTCCTCCTCGCTCCCCCGGTACTCGGGCCGCAGCGCGCCCCGCGCCCAGGCCAGCGCCGCCCGCCCGACCTCCTGGTCGAGCCCGGCGGTGGACTGGCCGGTGGCCCGGGCGAGGTCCCACCCGTGCGCGGCGAACTCGGCGATCTGCTGGTCCACCGGGAAGCGGGCCGGCAGTTCCCCGACGCCGGGGATCTCGATGACGCCGCCGAGGTCGCCCGCCCGGCGCCAGGCGGCCACCAGGCGCTCCGCTCCGGCCTCGAAGCGGTGCAGCCAGTCGTCCTCGACCCGGTCGAAGGGCTCCGACCAGTCGGGCGTGCCGCCCTCCGCCCGAACGGTGAACTGCCGCAGGTCGTTCAGCAGGTGACTGATCAGCTGGCCGACGTCCCAGGAACGGCAGGGGGTCGGGTGGCCGGCGAGTTCGGTGCCGATGCCGTCGATCAGGCCGGCGGTCTGCGCCAGCGCACGGGCGAGCAGCTCGATCGGGTCTTCCGCTCCGGTCATGACGCACCTCTCCGTCGGCGGGGCCGCTCCGGCCCCTCGCGCGGGACCCGTGCGCCGGCGCGCGGCCGGTCGGACGCGCGCCCGCACACGTGGTCGGACCGGCCGATCGTAAACGCGGGCACTGACAACCGGCCCGGAGCAACACCCCGGGCCGGTCGTCGGCGTGTCAGGCCGGGGGGTCAGCCGGCGAAGCCGCCGTCCACGGCGATCTCGGCGCCGGTGATGTACCGGCCCTCCGCACCGGCCAGGTGCGCGATCGTGGCGGCGACGTCGGAGGGCCGGCCGAAGCCGCCGACCGCGGTGAAGCCGGACTGGAAGTCGGCGCCCGGGCCGTCCGCCGGGTTCAGCTCGGTGTCGATCGGGCCGGGGTGGATCACATTGACGGTGATCCCGCGCGGGCCCAGCTCGCGGGCCAGCGACTTGGTGAGCCCGATCATGGCGGCCTTGCTGGTGGCGTAGAGGCTGCCGCCCCCGAAGGCGGCGCGCTTGGCCATGCAGCTGCCGATGGTGACGATCCGCCCGCCCTCGGTCAGATGGGCCACGGCCGCCTGGGCGAACAGGTACGGCGCCCGGACGTTGACCTCCAGCACCCGGTCGACGTCGGCGAGGCCGGTCTCCTCGATCGGGCCCATGTGGCCCACCCCGGCGTTGTTGACCAGGATGTCGAGGCGACCGAAGCGCTCGGCCACCGCCTCGACCACGGCGCGAACCTCCTCCGGGTCGGCGCTGTCGGCCCGGACCGCCCAGCCGCGCCGGCCCATCGCGGTGATCTTGGCCGCGACGGCCTCGGCCCGCTCGGCACTGCCCAGGTAGGTCACCACCACATCGGCGCCGTCCTCGGCGAGCCGCAGGGCCACCGCCTCCCCGATCCCCCGGCTGCCGCCGGTCACCAGAGCCACCTTGCCGTCGAGCGCCGCGATACCGGTCGTGATCGTCATCTCGTCAGAACTCCTTGTGTCGTTCGTGGACATGACTCGATCCTCGGCCGTGGCGGCCCGGGAGTCCGGCGGTATTCGGACCTCGCGTTCAACGTTCAACTACCACCGGCGCGCCCCGACTCGCACGCCCCGGCTCGCGCGCGCCGTACGCCGGGTCCGCCCCGCTCCCGACACGCCGAACGGCCGCCCCGGGGGCAGGGCGGCCGTTCGGTCCACCGGGGTGCGGGCCCGGTGGGGCGGGGTCAGAAGGACAGGGTCTGACCCGGGAAAATGAGGTTCGGGTTGGCGCCGATCGCCTTGACGTTCCGGGCGTGCAGGCCGGCCGTGTCGAGGCCGAACTTGGCGGCGATGCCGCTCAGCGTGTCACCGCTCTTGACGACGTAGCCGCCGCCGGTGAAGCCCTTCTCGGGCGCGGCGGTCCCAGCGGCCGGCCCAGCGGCGGACCCGGCGGCGGGCGCGGCGGGCTTCGCGGCGCCCTGCGGCGGGGTCTGCGCCGGGGCCTTGCGGGCGGGCGACTTCTGGCTCTGGGCGGGGGCCTGGTCCGCCTTGGCCGGCTGCTGCTTGGCCGGCTGCGGCGCCTTGGGCTCCGGGTCGGGCGTGTCGGCGACGGCGGCGGGCGCACCGCCGCGGCTCAGGCCCGCCTTGGCGGAGCAGACCGGCCAGGCGCCGGGGCCCTGCGAGGCGAGGACCTTCTCGGCGACGGCGATCTGCTGCGCCCTGCTCGCCTGGTTGGCCTGCGGGGCGTAGGCGGAGCCGCCGTACGCCCGCCAGGTCGAGGGGGTGAACTGCAGTCCGCCGAAGAAGCCGTTGCCGGTGCTGATGCTCCAGTTGCCACCGCTCTCGCACTGGGCGACGGCGTCCCAGGCGGAGGCGGGGGCGGCAGCGGCCGAGGTGGCCGTGACGAGGCCGGCCACCGGCAGGGCCGCGACAGCGGCGCCCGCCACCACGGCCATCCGAACGCGGTTGCGCTTGGTGGCGGTGGCGGTGGTGGTGGCAGCGGCGGTCTCGTGACGGGGATTCATGGAAGTCCTTTCGGCAGGCCCCGGGCAGGCATGCGGAACCAGGCCCCTGCCGGGGCCGGGTGTCGCTCCCTCACTCGATGGGCGGCCGCGCACGTGTCCGACGTGCCGTGCCGCCCCGGCCACCCTCCGCTCGCCGACTGCCTGTTGAGGCCGGTCGCGTCGACGGCCACCGCCCTGGTGCCGATGGTCGGTCGGCGGGCCGTGGGTCGGGGGTGAACCCGGGTGGTGCTCGTTGCACCGCCAAAGAAGCTACGGGCGCTACCGGGCCGCATCAAGCAATTCTTGGTCGTCCCAGGTCAGGCGACTGTTACCGGCAGTATTGATCATGAAACCGACCCGGAAACGACCGACTTTGACCGCATTCCCCGGCCCAAACGGTCGATTTCCGTGCGCTCGCTCACATCGGGTCGGCCGAAAGTCCGGACGCTTTGTCGACTTACCGTCACCGATGACTGACGTACCGTCACCTCGCCGACCGGAGTTCCCGATTCCATCGACCGCCGAGGTGGTGTTCGCCACTGCGACTACCCAGCGTGAGCGGAAAGTCACTCGGCGCATGGCACACGACCCGTCCTTGCACGCACCGACCGGCCGAGGTCACCTCGCTGCGACGACCCGTCAGCACGCCTCAGCCGACGCCGCCCAGCCCCGCGTCCCGGGCCAGCAGCGCCGCCTGCACCCGGTTCTCGCACCCCAGCTTGGCCAGGATCCGGCTGACGTACGTCTTCACCGTCGCCTCGCTCATATGGATCCGGGCCCCCGCGTCCGCGTTGGACAGCCCCTCGCCCAGCAGCGCCAGCACCTCCAGCTCGCGCTCGGTCAGCACCTCCAGCCGCTGCCGGGCCCGGGCACCGCGCGCCGCGACCGGCCCCGCCGGCCCGCCCGCCAGCGAGTCGACGATGTGCCGGGTCGCGGCGGGCGACAGGAAGGCGTGCCCGGTGGCGGCCGCCCGGACGGCCTGGATCAGCTCGGCCGGCGCGGTGTCCTTCAACAGGAAGCCGGCGCCACCGTCGCTCACGGCGCGCAGCACGTTGTCGCGCTCCCCGAAGGTGGTGAGAATCAGCGCCCGCGCGCCGGGGGCGACCCTCGACAGCTCGGCGAGCGCCGACAGGCCGTCCAGCACCGGCATCTGAATGTCCAGCAGGACGACGTCCACCCGGTGCGCGCGGGCCAGTTCCAGCGCCTGCCGGCCGTCGGCGGCCTCGGCCACCACGTCGATGTCGTCGGCGGAGGACAGGATCATCCTGATCCCGGCCCGGATGAGCGGCTCGTCATCGGCGACGAGGACTCGGATCACTGCTGGTCATCCCCTTGGTACTGGTCCGGACGGTGCGGCGGCGGACCGGCCGGTGCCCCGCGGACCATCCTGGCATCCCCGTCGCTCACTGCTTCACCCGGTAGTGCTGCTTCTCGACCAGCACCCCGTCCTTGAAGCAGAAACGGACGACGGCGTCCTCGCCCCAGGCGGTCCCCCCGTTGTCGTCGGAGAGGAAGCGGACACAGTCCGCCCCGGCCGGCGGCGTGGGGCCGCTGCCCTCCAGGTTCCGCAGGAAGAAGTCGCTGCCCGGCGGCAGTTGCCGCCGCACCTCCGCCTCCGGGGTGCCGAGCTCCAGGCTGTCGTAGACCGACCGCTTCACCGTGGAGTCCTCGGCCGTCCGGACGAAGCCGATCACGCCCCAGACCAGCAGCCCGAGCACGGCCAGCAGCACCGCCGCTCCGCCGACCGCGCAGCCGATCGCCGGGCTGCGGCGCTTCGGCGCCCCGGCCACCGCCCCGGGCACCCCGCCCGGCCCGCCGTCCACCACCCAGTCCACCACCCAGTCCACCGCCCGGTCCGTGACCCGGCCCGCAGCCCCGGTCTCCGGACCGGCCGCCGACCCGTCGTCGACGCCCTGGGCCCCGGCGCCCTCCGCGCCCCGGTACGGCAGCACGGCGGCCAGCCGGAACCCGGCCCCCGGGGTCGGACCGGCGTGCACCATGCCGCCGACCAGCCGCGCCCGCTCGCGCAGCCCGGTCAGCCCCTGGCCTCCGCTGACCACCGCCGCCGGGGCGGCGCCACCGGCGCGCACGCCCGCCGGCTCGGCCGCCGCCGGGTTCACCACCTCCACCACCAGCGCGTCCGGCTCGTAGCGCAGCGCCACCGTGATCGGCGCCCCGGGGGCGTGCTTGTGCGCGTTGGTCAGCGCCTCCTGCACCACCCGGTACGCCGCGTGCCCGGCGGACGCGGCCAGCGGACGGCGCTCGCCGTCCCGGACCAGCGAGACCGGGGTACCGGCCGCGCGGGAGGACTCGACCAGCCCCTCGATCCCGTCCACACCCCCGGTCCCGACGCCACCGGCCCCCGCCGCCCCGGCTCCGATTCCGACCCCGGCTCCGGCCACCGACGGGGACCCCGGCCCCGGCGGGAGCGCCGTCGACTCGTCGTGCAGCACGCCGACCACCTCGCGCAGCTCCCGCATCGCCCCGACCGCGGCCAGCCGCAGCACCCCGACCGCCTCGCGCTGCCGGTCGGTCAGGGTCCGGTCGACCTCCAGTGCCCCCGTGTGCACCGAGATCAGGGCCAGCTGATGGCCCAGGCTGTCGTGCATGTCCTGGGCGATCCGGTGCCGCTCGCGCAGCCGCGCCTGGTGCGCGATCATCGCGTGCTCGCGCACCAGCTGCTCGTTGCGCTCGCGCAGCGCGTCGGTCAGCGCCCGGCGCTGCGCCCGGTACCGGCCCCAGAGCGCGGGCAGCACGGCGAGCAGCAGGTAGCCGCCCAGCGAGAACCCGACGATCAGGTCGACCGGGACCTGCCCGGCGTCCTTCAGCACCCCGAACAGGGTCATCAGCGCCCAGCCGGCGACGAAGGAGCCGGCCAGCACCCCGACCCGGCGGACCCTGGCACCGGCCGACCAGCCGACGCAGACCAGCAGCGGCAGCGTGCCGCCGCCGACACCACCGGCCAGGGCGGTGAGCACCAGGGCGGTCGCGGGAATTCCCCGGCGCACCAGGAAGAGGAGGGCCGCGGCCGCACTCATCGGCAGGGCCAGCCCGGTGTGGCTGACCAGCTCGATCGGCGCGGCGAGCCCGCCGATCAGCAGCGCACCCACCAGCTCGCGAACCACCAGCCCGCGCCGCCAGGGCCCGGGCAGTGCCGTTCGAACCGCCTTCGACCAGGCTCTCGCTATGACGTCCACCCGTCGAGGCTAGCGAATCGCCCCTGGTCAGCACCGTCACCGTTCGTCGCCGCCGGCTCCGACGAAAGTCGTTCCCGGTCCGCCGCGCCGCACCCCACCCCTCAGCCGGGCCCGTCCGACCCCGCCCGGGCCCGTGGGCCGGACGCGTCAGCTGAACCCGGTGAGCAGCAGCGCGACATCGTCGACCCGGTGCGTGGAACCGACCTCCCGCAGCACCCGGTCGGCCAGACCGTCCAGCCCGGCCGCCGCGATCAGCCGGCCGACCTCCGGACCCGCCAGCGCCGCCCGCAGCCGGTCCACTCCCGCGTCGATCTCCACCGCCGGGTCCTCGACCAGGCCGTCGGTGTACAGGGCGAGCACCGATCCCGGCTCCAGCCGCAGATCGCTGATCGGGTACACGGCGTGCTGGTCGACGCCGAGCAGCGGCCCGCCCGGCACCTCCAGCGCCTCGGCCCGCCCGTCCGGGTGGCGCAGCACCGGCGGCAGGTGGCCGGCCCGGGCGAGCAGGGCGGTGCCCTCCCCCGGGGTGAGGCGGACCAGGCAGCAGCTGGCGAGCAGTCCGGGATCGAGGTCGAGCAGCAGCTGATTGGTCCGGGCGAGCACCTCGTCCGGCGGGTTGCCGCCGGTGGCGAAGGCCCGCACGGCGCTGCGCAGCTGGCCCATGGTGGCGGCGGCGCCGACGCTGTGGCCCTCGACGTCGCCGATGACCAGGCAGAGGTCCCGCCCGGTGACGATGGCGTCGTACCAGTCGCCGCCGATCTCCATGCCCTGGGTGCCGGGCAGGTAGCGGGCCGCGATCCGGACCCGGTCCAGGCGCGGCAGCCGGTGCGGGAGCAGTGCCTGCTGGAGGCCCCGGGCGAGGGTGAACTCGGCGTCGTACAGCCGGGCGCGTTCCAGGGCCTGGGCGATGAAGCCGGCCAGCGCGGTGAGCAGGCCGCGCTCCTCCAGGGTGAACGGCCGGGGCCGGTCGAAGCCGAGGATGCAGCTGCCGACCGGGTGGCCGGAGGCGATCAGCGGCAGGAACGCCCAGGCGCCCATGTCGTCCAGCGCCAGTCCGGGATAGGCGGCGGCGAGCTGCCCGACGTTCTCGAAGAAGATCGGGGTGCCGGTGCTGAGGGTCTCGGCCCCGGGCACCCGGGCGCCGACCGGGGTGCCCTCGAAGCGGTCGAGGAAGCCGTCGGGGTAGCCGCTCTGCGAGACCAGGTGCAGGTGCTTCTCGCGGATCGTGTAGATGGCGAGCTCCTGCCCGCCGAGGGCCGGGAGGATCTCGTCGGCCACCGCCCGGCAGACCTCGCGGACGGTGACCGCCTCGCTCAGCGCGCTGGCCAGCTGGAGCAGGTGGTACATCACGCCGAGGCCGGTCCAGGTGCCGGGCGGGGCGGGTTCGGCGGCCGGGGCGGCGGCGTCGGGCGGCGGTTCGGCGGCGACCACCCGGCCGGTGACGCCGTGCGCGTCGGGGTAGAGCGAGAAGG
>NZ_JZWY01000700.1:0-1323 GCF_000966955.1 Streptomyces sp. NRRL S-495 | reverse complement strand
TCGGGGTAGAGCGAGAAGGCCAGCCAGTGGTCCGGCGGCCGGCGGGCGAGGAAGGCGGTGGGCTGCTGGGAGAGCAGCGCGGCACGGTAGCGGTTCTCGTACACCGGGTCGGACAGCCAGGGCAGCACCTGCCACGGGTGGTGGCCGACCAGGTCCTCGCGGCGGGCCTGGAGCAGCAGTTCGACGCTGTGGTTGGCGTAGGTGATCCGGCCGTCCGGGTCGAGCGAGAAGACACCCTCGCGCAGCCGCTCCACGGCGGCGGCCGCGGCGGTGCCGGTACGGGTGTCGAGCACGGCGCCGACCAGGCGCCCGCGGGCCCCGGGGCCGTCGCGGGGCACCCGGGCCCAGAGCTCGACGGGGTAGGGGTGGCCGTCCCGGTCCAGTACCCGCAGCCGTGCGGCGAGCACCCGGCCCCGGTCGAGGGCTCCGCGCACGGCGGCCCGGAACTCCGGCAGGTCGCCGGGGGCGATCCGGGCGGCCAGGCTCTCGGCGCGGCCGTCGAAGTCGCCCGGGGCGAGCCCGAAGATCTCGCAGAACTGATCGTCGGCGGTGACTTCGCCGAGCGCCACGTCCCAGTCGAAGAGGCCGACCCGGGTGGTCGGCGCGGAGGGCGGGGTGAGTTCGACGACCGTGGTCTCGCCGTTCGGCTCCACCGGGTGGCCGGCCGCCTCCAGCCCGGCCAGTCCCGCGGCCAGCCGGGCGGCGACCGCGCGCACATGGCGGCGCGCGCCCTCGGGCACGCCGTCGTCGGTGGCCGCCCAGAGCACCCCGAGCACCCCGAAGACCTCCTCGCCCGCCCGCACCGGGACGCTGGCGGAGGCGAAGTCGTAGGGCAGTCCGACGGCGAGCTGCGGGAAGCGCCGCATGGTGTCCTCGGTGTCGGCGAGCAGGACCGTGCGGCCGGTGCGGTAGCTGACCGCGATCGGCAGCGGACCGGCGGCGGCGATCCGCCGGAACGGGCCGAGCACGGACAGCGGCACACCGGCGACCGCGCACAGCACCAGCGAGCGGCGGTCGCGGGAGCGCAGGTACACGGTCGCGCCGTGCGCGTCGGTGCCGCCGAGCACCGTCCGGACGGCGGAGGTCAGCAGGGCCTCCCGCTCCCGCGCGGGCCCCCGGCCCGCCGGCCCCAGCGGGTCCTGGGCAGCACCCGTCCCTGGACGGCGCGGGTCGGGGCGCACCGCCCGGGCATCCCCGTCGCTGGGAGGCGGACCGGGCGGGTCCGCCGGAACACCCTGGCGCATCCTCTCTTGCTACGCCGGGCCCCAGGGGCTGTCAAGGCGAACCCCGTCCGCCCCGGCGTGCCCACCGGCCCCGTCGGCG
>NZ_JZWY01000699.1:0-508 GCF_000966955.1 Streptomyces sp. NRRL S-495 | reverse complement strand
GGGCCCCGGCCCGACCACCGTGGTCAATCTGAAAGGCCACCGCGACGACCCGGCCTTCGCCGACGTGGTCTACGTCGGCCGGCCGATGCACCGCGGCGGCTGGAGCCTCGCCGGATCACCGCTGCACTGCCCCTTCCGCCCCGGCCCCGGGCTCCCGCGCGAGGCGATGCTGCGGAAGTACCGGGCGTACCTGCTGGCCCGCCCGGACCTGCTCGTCCTCGTCCCCGACCTGCGCGGGCGCCGCCTCGCCTGCTGGTGCGCCCCGCTGCCCTGCCACGCGGACGTCCTGGCCGACCTCGCCGACCACGGCCTCCCCGGCTGAGCCCGGGACCGCCGACGGGCCCGCCCACGGGGGCCGCTCGGGCCGGTGGCTTGGGTATTCTCCGTGGACAGTGCAGCGCGAGGGCTGCCCCGGGGGAAGACGAGTGGCGAAGCATGGGGAGCACACCGGCCGACCGATCGGCGGGCGACGCGTCCTGGCGGTGGGACGGCGAGGACGAGGGCGGGA
>NZ_JZWY01000698.1:0-6444 GCF_000966955.1 Streptomyces sp. NRRL S-495 | reverse complement strand
GCGCCGGGGTGCTGGCGGCGGGCGCCGCCGTCTGGGGGGTGTCCCGGCGGATGAACGCTTCCCCGACCGAGAAGTCGCAGCCACAGCCACTGCCCAGCAAGCTGTCCGGGGCCGAGCCGCTCTGGGTGTACCGGGGGTCGGAGCCGATGACGCCGGGCCGGTTGAGCGGCCGACTGTTCGCGCCCGCCTATGTGACGGCCAACGGCCTGCGGATCCTCGACGCGGCGACCGGCGCCGTGGTCGGCACCGTCGAGGAGCCGGCGGTCAGGAGCCGGCCGGAGGACTCACCGCTGTTCGTCGGGGCGGGGCTGCTCTTCACCAGTTCGACCGGCCATGTGGACGCCCGCGCGCTGACCGGCCCGGCCGCCGGCTGGAGCCAGCCGCTCCCGCCCGAGCTGGGCGAGCAGATCACGCTCTTCGGCAGCGACGGCGCACAGGTCTACGGCACGGTCGGCCGCCGGGCCGACCCCCGGGGCGCCCTGTTCGCCGTGGACGCCACCGGCCGCGGCCTGACGCCACCGGCCGCGGCCTGCTCTGGTCCCGCCCGCTCGCGGAGCGCGGCGAGAGCGCCGTCACGGTGCTGCCCATCGGCGGCCGGCTCCTCACCTGGGACTCCGACCCGACCGCCGGCATGTCGCTGGTGGACGGCACCACCGGGCGGCGGCTCTGGACCACCGCGGGCTCCGCCCCGGCCTGGTCCATGATGGACGCCCGGCACGTCTACCTGCCGAACTCCGGGGCCGCCGGCGTCCAGGCCCTGCGCCTGGAGGACGGCGCGCCGCGCTGGTCGGTGCGCCCCGGGCCGGGCGAGCAGTGGCGTGCCCTGCCGCCGCTCAGCGACGACTACCGGGTGTACGTGCCGCGCGACAACGGGCTGATCACCGCACACGAGGCGGGCAGCGGCGAGCAGACCTGGCAGTGCCAGCTGCCGTTCCGGCTGGACCGCCGCTCCCGGCCGCTGCTGCTCAGCTCCGCTCTGCTGGTACCGGGCCCGGCGGCCGCGGGCGTCCTCGCCGTCGAGGCGGAGAGCGGCCGGCTGTCCACGATCTTCACCGACACCGGTCCTGGGGTCGACGTGTGGTCGGTCGCCAGCGACGGCACCCGCCTCTACGCGGGCCACGACTCCACCCTGTACTGCCTGGGCCCGCTGCCCGTCCCCTGAACGGTCGGCGCCTTCGACGACGAACGCCGACCCCGCAGGCCCGCTGGCTCCCCGACCGCAGGATGACGCCGTGCCGATTCGCCCGATCTCGCCCGACCGCCTCGTCGAGCTGCTCGCCGACCGCATCGCCGCCCTGCCGGGAGCCGGTGACCGCCGGCTCCGGGTGGCCGTGGACGGCGCCCCGGCCGCCCGCCCCGGGGAGCTGGCGGACGCCCTGGTCGAGCCGCTGCGGCTGCGCGGCCTGCCGACCCTGCGGGTCCCGGCGGCCGGCTTCCTCCGCCCGGCCTCGGTCCGGCTGGAGTACGGCAAGCAGGACGCGGACGCCTACCACGACCTGTGGCTCGACGACGGGGCGCTGCTGCGCGAGGTCCTGGACCCGCTGGAACCGGGCGGCAGCGGCCGGGTGCTCCCGTCACTGCGCGACCCGGTGACCGACCGCGCCACCCGCGCCCCCTATACCGAACTGCCGCCCGGCGGGGTCCTGCTGCTGGACGGCGCACTGCTGCTCGGCCGCTGGCTCCCGCTGGAGCTGACCGTCCACCTGGCCCTCTCCCCCGCCGCCCTGGAACGCCGCACCGCGTCGGAGGACCGGTGGACCCTGCCCGCCTTCGCCCGCTACGCGGCGGAGACGATTCCGGCCGAAGCGGCCGACCTGACGGTCCGCTTCGACGACCCCCGGCACCCGGCCCTGGTCGAGTCGCCCTGAGGCTTCAGCGGCGGGTGCCCCGCCCGCGCGGGCCCGGGTCTCGGCCCTGCGGGGCCGGGCCGCGCTGGCAGTACGGGCACCAGTACGCCGGGCGGTCCTGCGGCGGGGTGCCGTGCTGGGCCGTCAGGACCAGGGTGCCGCAGCGGGCGCAGGGGCGGCCCGCCCGGTCGTAGACCCAGTGCCCCCGGCCGCGCCGGGTGTCCCCGGTGGTGATGTGGCCGGGGCGCAGCCGGTTGGCGTCCAGCAGCAGGTGGGCGCGGGCCGTCAGCCGGTCGAGGTCCGGGAGTTCGCCCACCGGTGTCCACGGGGTGAACCCGGCCAGGTAGCAGAGCTCGTTGGCGTACACATTGCCGATACCGGCCAGGTTCCGCTGGTCGAGCAGGGCCTCGCCGAGCGGCCGGCCGGGGTCGGCGCGCAGGCGGCGGACGGCCTCGGCCCGGTCCCAGTCCGGCCCGAGCAGGTCGGGTCCGAGGTGGCCGACCACGCGCCGCTCGTCGGTGGTGCGCAGCAGTTCGACGACGGGCAGCCGGTAGCCGACGGCGGTGCCGAGCCCGGTGCCGAGGACGGCGCGGATCTGCGCGGGCGGACCGCCGGTCCAGCGCTCGCCGGGGGCGAACACCGCCCAGCGGCCGTCCATCCGCAGATGGGTGTGGAGGGTGAGGCCGCCTTCGAAGCCGGTACCGCCTTCGAGGCGGGTGAGCAGGTGCTTGCCGCGCGGGACGACCTCCAGCACCCGGCGCCCGGTGAGGACGGCGGTGGCGTGGGCGGGCACGCGCAGTTCGGCGGCGGTCAGCACCTGTTCGGCGAGGACGGCGCGCAGGCGGGCCGCCACGCGGAAGACGGAGTCACCTTCGGGCACGGGTCCATCCTCCCCGCCGCCGCGGTCCGCCGCGCCACCGCCCTCCGGTCACCCGGCGTCGCCCGCCGTGCCGCCGGCCACGCCGTGGCGGACCACGACCACCGGGCAGGTGGCGTGCTCGGTGACGTGCCGGCTGACCGAGCCGAGCAGGGCGCCGGCGAACCCGCCCCGGCCGCGGCTGCCGACCACGAGCAGCGCGGCGGCGCCGGAGGCCTCCAGCAGGGCCTGGGCGGCGTTGCCCGGCAGTACCGATTCGATGACGGGCACCTCGGGCCGCGCGCCGGCGACCTTGGTGACGGCCTCGGAGAGGATCCGGCCGGCGAGCTCCTCGGGGTTGAACTCGGGCGAGGGCAGGCTCGCCCCGGCGAAGCCGTAGAACGCCGGGTACTCCCAGGCGGCGACGGCGTGGACGGTGCCACCGGCCGTCCGGGCGTAGTCGACCGCCCAACGCAGGGCCTGCTCCGAGGCGGGCGAGCCGTCCACACCGACGACGATCCGGGGGTTCGCGCTGTTGGGCATGCCGCTGCTCCTTGCTCGACGGGTTCAACGGGTTCGACCTGCCCGTATCCCGCCAAACTTAGATCAACCCGGACATTCGGCCGCCCATGACCGCGCCGGGTCGGAGACGGCCGCCGGGCCCCACGAGACGCCGCCGGAACTGGTACTGGCGGGTGCGCGGCGTATTCGCCAGCGTCTCGGGGTTCGGCCCGTGCGGGCCGCGGGGCCCGTCAGGCCCGGTAGGCAGCCCAGGAGTTGGCCATCCGGGCGACCTGACCCGCGGTGAACTGGGTCATGCAGGAGTCGTAGGTGTAGTCCATGAAGTTGTGGATCGGGTCGACACCGGTCGTCGTGCAGGTGTCCCGGCCGGCCGGGCACTGGTAGGCCGCGCTCTGCTCGGCCGGGGTGTCGGCCACGTAGTCGCCCTGGCCGGAGCAGCCGCCCTGGAACGTGTGGTAGAGCCCGAGCCAGTGGCCGACCTCGTGGGTGGCCGTGTCGCCCTCGTTGTAGTTGGCGGCCGAGCCGCCGGGGAACGAGGAGTCGAGGATGACCACACCGTCGTCGGTCGGGTTGGAGCGGTAGGAGCTGGGGAACGTCGCCCAGCCGAGCAGCGACTGGCCGAGCTTGGCGGTGTAGAGGTTGAGGGCGTTGGCCGCGCCCTTGCGCAGCTTGGTCTTCATCGCCTTCTCGGCGCTGGAGCCCGGGCTGACGCCGTTGTACCAGGTGGAGTTGTCGGTGTAGTCGGTGGCCACCAGCTGGAACCGGAACTGGCTCGCGGTGTTGCCCGTGCCCTGGCCGCTGTAGGCGGCGTTGAGGACGTCGATCTGCTTGGTGATGGTGGCCGCCGACAGCTTGCCGGTGGTGCCCGAGTGGACGACGTGCACGTACACCGGGACGGTCGTGGTGGCGGCCAGTTCGCCGGGCGCGAGCAGGGTGTTGCCCTGGGCGGAGTGCGCCAGCTGGGCCAGCCGGCCCTGGAGGTCGCTGTCCATCGCCTTGGCCTGGGCCTCGGTGACGGCGTTGGGCTCCTGGCCGGTGGGGTGTCCGGCGGGCTTGCGGGCGGCGGAGTCCTGGGCCGCTTCGCCGGTGCTGCACTCGGTGGAGGTCGGGGCCTTGGCGGCCGCACTGGCGGTGGTGAACGCGGCCGGGGCCGCGAACTGGGTGAGCCCGAGGGCGGCGGCGACGGCGGCCGCGCCGAGGAATCTGCCGGTGGCACGCGAGGAAACACGGGCGGAACGACGCATCTGCGCTCCTGAGGGTCTGCGCTCCTGAGGGGGGTGGTGGGGGACGGCGGTTGAGGGGGGCCGCCGAGCCACAGGCTACGCAGGGTCGCGTGTACGCGTCAGACATGTTCCGGCCTGGAACTTCTGACGGCAAATCGGACAAAATCCGGAAGTTTGAGCGGTCGAACGGCACCGCACATGGAGCATTTCCCGTCGCGCGCATGCGCACAGTACCGGCCCCGGTCTGTCCGAAACGTGACACCCCGTCTGCCCCGCGGCGCGGCGCGCGACCGGCGGGACGGGACGAACGGGGTGAACCGGGCGCCCGGACCGCCTCCGGCGAGACTACGACGCCGCGAAGACGATCTCCCGCAGGGCACGCGCACCGGCCCGGTCGAGTACCACGGCCGACGCGCAGCCCGCCGGCGGCCGCCCCGTCCCGGCCAGGCGCCGGCGCAGCCGGTGCGCGGCGTCCCGGTGCCGGGCGAACGCGTACGCGGAGACGGCCTGGCCCCGGGCCCGCTGACCGTCGCGGGCCTCCTCAGCACTGGCGTCCAGCAGGATCAGGTGCACCCGGCGGCCCTGCCGCTCGGCGGTCCGCGCCAGCCACTGCCGGACGTACGGCACCGCCCCGCAGTCGTGCACGGTGAGCGGCCCGCCCGCCAGCACCGCGCGCCGCAGCCGCCGGTAGTGCGCGAGGCGCACCAGCGGGCGGTACAGGGCGTACGGCAGCCAGGACGGGACGCGGGACGCGTACTCCTCGCGGACCAGCTGCGAGTCCACGACCGGCACGCGCACACAGCGGCGCATGAGTGTGCTCTTGCCGCTGCCCGGCAGCCCGGAGACCACCAGCAGGTCGCCCGCCGGATAGTGCAGGACGCTCGGCGTGGCACCCGGGCCGCGACCGGAGCGGAGGTCCCGGAGGCCGCGCGGGCGCAGCACTCCGGACGACGGCTCCGCCGCGAGCTCCCGGCAGCCGGGGCGCGGCACCGTGCGGGCCGCCCGGTCGTGGGCTGCCCGGTCCTGGGCTGCTCGGTCACGGGCCGCCCGGTCACGGGCCGCCCGGTCACGGGCTGCGGCCCGGTCGCGAGCCGCCCCGAAGACCTGCACGTCCGACATCGGCACTCCCCCTGCTTCCCCACCGGTCCGGGTGCTCCCGGCCCCTCCTCCCGAAGAGCTTGCCCCCTTCAAGAGAGAGTAAAGACTAATGGTCAGACCGGGTCCGGGCCGAGCCTTTATCGCTCCAGGATCGTCACAGAAGCGCTCCGGGCGCGTCACAGGCACGGAGCCAGCGGCCCCGGCCCGGCCGGGGCCCCGCAGGACCCCGGCCGGGAGCCGTCTCAGCCGAGCTGCGGGGCGATCCGGGAGGCGATCAGCTCCAGGTGGTCCAGGTCGTCCAGGTCCAGCATCTGCAGATAGATCCGCTCGCTGCCGACGGCGGCGTAGCGGCCGATCTTCTCCACCACCTCGTCCGGGGTCCCGGCCAGGCCGTTGGCCTTCAGCTCGTCCACATCGCGGCCGATCACGGCGGCCCGGCGGGCCACCTCGGCGTCGTCCCGGCCGACGCAGGCGACCAGGGCGTTGGAGTACACCAGGTCGTCGGCCTTGCGGCCGGCCCGCTCGACGGCCGTCCGGACCCGGCCGAACTGGGCCTCCGAGTCCGCCACCGACACGAACGGCAGGTTGAACTCGTCCGCGAACCGGGCGGCCAGCGCCGGGGTGCGGGTCGGTCCGGTGCCGCCGACCAGGACCGGGATCTTCGCCTGGGCCGGCTTGGGCAGCGCGGGCGACTCGCTCAGCCGGTAGTAGGTGCCGGCGAAGTCGAAGGTCTCACCCAGTCCGGTGCTCCAGAGGCCGGTGATGATCTCCAGCTGTTCCTCCAGCCGGCCGAACTTCTCCTTCGGGAACGGGATGCCGTAGGCGGTGTGCTCCTCCTCGTACCAGCCCGCGCCGAGGCCGAACTCGACCCGGCCGCCGCTCATCGCGTCGACCTGGG